>NZ_JAPCJA010000005.1:0-157372 GCF_027707745.1 Aeromonas sp. QDB23 | reverse complement strand
AAGAGCCGGCTGGAATGACGACTATCGGGCTCAGTTATTCTTTGGTTAAAATATCAACAAAGTGTGCTCCCGCCCTGCGGGTGCCAGCGCCCATCTGATCGATGGCAATACCCTGATCTGGCAAGGGGGCAAGGACAAGCCCCACGTGCGCCTCTATTACACCGACTCGGGCACCATCAAGGCCAATGCCGATGGGGTGTTCGATTTCCCCTATGTCACTCTGACCGCGACCAGTCTGACTGCCGAGCAGCAGGCCAAATATCCGCACCTCAAGGATGCAGCCGCCTTTGCCCTGCCTGCCGGGAAAGATCTCAAGCCCCTGCTCAAGGGCGAACTGGTGGCTATCGGCACCGATGCTGACGGTATCCTGCAGGGGGCAACTCTGGTACAGAGCGCCGGAGCCCTCGATGCGCTCTATGCCCCCGAGGCGACCAAGCTGAGTTATGGCGCCGTGGTGGAGGGCAACCGGGTGACCTTCCGCCTCTGGGCGCCGACCGCCAAGTCGGTCAAGCTGGCCCTCTACAACGCCAGCCACCAGAAGAGTGGTGAAGTGGCGATGACCTTCGACAGCGCCAGCGGCAGCTGGAGTTACGAAGGGGGCAGCGAGCTGGTCGGCCAGTTCTACCGCTACGACATGGAGGTCTACCACCCGCTGAGCCGCAAGGTTGAGCACTACGAGGTGACCGATCCCTATTCCCTGAGTCTGGCGATGAACTCCGAGTTCAGTCAGGTGGTGGATCTCGACGATCCTTCCTTGAAACCGGAAGGGTGGGATAGCCTCAAGGCACCCCACAGCCAGCAGAACCCTGCCGACATCACCATCTATGAGGCCCATGTTCGTGACCTGACCGGTAACGATTCCTCCACCGATGAAGAGAAGCGCGGCAAATTTGTTGGTCTGACCCAACCCGATTCTGTACCGGTCAACCATCTGAAAGCGCTGGCAAAAAGCGGCGTCAGCCACCTGCACCTGCTGCCGGTGTTCGACATCGCCACCGTCAACGAGGATCCGGCCAAGGTGGCCAATATCGGCGATGACTTCAGCAAGCTCTGTCAGGTCAATCCGGATGTGAAAACATCCCAATTTGGCACCTACTGCGGTGGCGGCCAGACTGTCGGTCAGGTGCTGGATGCTCTCAAGTCAGGCGACGGCAAGGATAATCCGCAGGTGCAGGAGCTCTCCGGCTACCTGCGCGGCGTCGACTCCTTCAACTGGGGTTATGACCCCTACCACTACACCACGCCGGAAGGCTCCTATGCCACCAACGCCGAGGGTACCAAACGTATTCTGGAGTTCCGCGAGATGGTCAAGGCCATCAAGCAGAACATCGGTATGAACGTGGTGATGGACGTGGTCTACAACCATACCAACGAGGCGGGACTGGGGCCCAAGTCGGTGCTCGACAAGATCGTGCCCTGGTACTATCAGCGCCTCAATCCGGAGACCGGCTCGGTCGAGAACTCCACCTGCTGCTCCAACACGGCGCCGGAACACGCCATGTTCGCCAAGCTGATGGATGACTCGCTGGTGACCTGGGCGCGCGACTACAAGATCGACGCCTTCCGCTTCGACCTGATGGGCCACCACCCGAAAGATCAGATGGTGCAGGCACTGGCCGCGGTGAAGAAGGTCAACCCCGAGATGTACTTCTACGGCGAGGGGTGGAACTTCGGCGAGGTTCAGGATGACAAGCGCTTCGTGCAGGCGACCCAGAAGCATCTGGGCGGCACCGGCATCGGCTCTTTCTCCGACCGCTTGCGCGATGCGGTGCGTGGCGGCAGTCCGTTTGATAGTAAAGATGCCATTCGTGAAACCCAGGGATTTGGCAATGGAGCCTTCGTCGATCCTAACGAAATGAGCAAGGTGGAGCTGGCTACGGCCTTGCACCAGTCTGATCTGGTGCGGCTCGGCATGGCGGGCAACCTCAAGGAGTTCGTGCTGACCGACAAGGATGGCATGCCGAAGAAAGGCGCCGAGATTGACTACAACGGTCAGCCTGCCGGTTATGCCCAGGATCCGGTGGAAGTGCAGAACTATGTCGACAAGCACGACAACCAGACCCTGTTCGACAACCTGATCTACAAGGCGCCTGCCGGAGCCGATCTGGTGCGGATGCAGGGGGTCTCGCTGGCGACCGCCATGCTGGGTCAGGGCATTCCCTTCACCCACGCCGGTGTCGAGCTGCTGCGCTCCAAGTCCATGGAGCGGGACAGCTATGACTCGGGCGACTGGTACAACAAGGTCGACTACACCCTCGCCGACAACAACTTCGACAAGGGGTTGCCGCGCAAGGACAAGGATGGCGACAACTATCCGCTAATCGAGCAGGTGCTGGGCCAGCATGTCAAGCCGAGCGGTGCCGACATGGCGACCATGGTGAGCTTCTATCAGGAGCTGGCGGAGCTGCGCAACTCCTCCCGTCTGCTGCGTCTTGGCAGCGGTGCCGAGGTGATCAAGCGGGTCGACTTCCGCAACACCGGGCCGGATCAGGTGCCGGGCCTGATCGTGATGACGGTGGATGATGGTGCCAGCGTAGGGGCGGATCTGGATCCGACCATCGACGGCCTGGTGGTGATGATCAACGCCACCAACCAGAGCCAGAGCATCGGCGACTTCCGTGACGGTAACGATCAGCCTATCGATCTGACCAGCCTGCGGTTGAGCCCGGCCCACCATGCCAGCAACAGCATTGCCCGCGATGCCGTCGCCAATGGCGGTACCCTGACCCTGGGAGCCTGGTCGGCAGCGGTGTTCATCAAGCCACAGTCTGGCGAGCAAGGCCTGGGCCTGCCGGTGAGCAAGAAGACCGACCTGAGCACGCTGCCCCCGTTCGGGAAAACCGATATTTTTATTCGCGGTTTCCTTGGCCAGTGGGATCCGGTCAATCAGATGGCGTTTAGCGGCAACTATATGTATGAGCTGACCACCCCAGTGGCCGAAGGGCAACTGGGTGAGGCGACGCTCAAGATTGCCGATGCCAACTGGGGGGCGATCAACTACGGCAAGTGTGCGCCGAGCGACGTGCTGACCATTTCAGCCCCTCTTACCTTGTGCAAAGGGGGTGATAACGTTGGTATGACCCTGAGCAAGGCAGGCAACTACAAGTTTGTCTTTACCGCGATGAACAAGGAGAAGCCGACCCTGAGCGTCAGCGTGGCTGAGGCAACGCCATAGGCAAACCCATTGAGCCCGGGGGATGGCTCGGCGTCCCCGGGTTGAATTCCACCTTGCCAAGGGTGGGATAACTCCGAGAGAGTAAGCAAAGCGCGACTGCCGACCGGCAGGCGCGCTTTTTCTTTGTCGGGTGAGTCGCTTGCATAGAAAGAGAAAAGCCGTCCAGGTTGGGGACGGCTTCTGGATGATAGGTATTGGCTACCTTGTCCGGATCAGCGCTTGCGCAGCAGCCGCAAGGCGTTGGCGGTCACCAGCGCGGTGGCGCCGGTATCGGCCAGCACCGCAATCCACAGGCCGGTGATGCCGAGCAGACTGGTAACCAGGAAGATAGCCTTCAGTCCCAGCGCCAGCGCGATATTCTGGTGAATATTGGCCAGTGCCGCCCGCGACAACCGGATCATCGCGGCGATGCCACCGAGCTGGTTATGGGTCAGCGCCGCATCGGCGGTCTCCAGCGCCACGTCGGTGCCGCCCCCCATGGCGATGCCGATGCTGGCCCGCTTCATGGCAGGGGCATCGTTGATGCCATCGCCGATCATCGCGACTTTCTGCGAGCTGGCCAGCTTGGCGATCTCTTCCACCTTGTTCTCCGGCAGCAGACCGGCACGCCAGCCCATGCCCAGCTCGGTGGCGATCGCCTCGGCGGCACGGGGGTTGTCCCCGGTCAGCATGATGCTGTTGAGCCCGAGCCGATTAAGCTCTTGCAGCGCAGCCGCCGCCTCTGGCCGGATCTGATCCCGCAGCGCCAGCAGGGCGACCGGCAGCGCCTGGTCGCCGCGGCTCTGGCAGAGCACCACGACAGTTTTGCCCTGCTGCTCCAGCGTACCAATCCGGGTCTGCTGTTCCGCATTCAGGGTCGCTACCCGGCTCGGTGCCAGCAGTTGCCACAGCTCGCCATCGATACGCCCCTCAACCCCCATGCCCGGCAGGGCACGCAGGTCGCGGGCGTCGGCCAGCGTAAGCCCCTGTTCGGTCGCGTTGGCGACCACGGCGCGGGCCAGCGGGTGGTGGGAACCCTGCTCGATGGCAGCCGCCAGTGCCAGCAGTTCGGTTTCCGGCTGGCCATTAAGGCTCACCAGCTCGGTCAGTTGCGGCTTGCCCAGAGTCAGGGTGCCGGTCTTGTCAAACGCCACGGTATCGATATGAGCCAGTCGCTCCAGCGCGGCACCACCTTTGATCAGAGCCCCCTGACGGGTGGCCGCCGCCAGTGCCGAGGTAACCGCTGCCGGGGTGGAGATGACCAGCGCGCAGGGGCAACCGATCAGCAGCAGCGCCAGGCCGCGATAGATCCACTCATCCCAGCTCTGGCCAAAGACAAGGGGCGGCACCAGCACCACCAGCAGGGCAACCAGCATCATGGCCGGGGTGTACCAGCGGCTGAAGCGGTCGATAAAGCGCTCGATGGGGGCGCGCTGGCTTTCGGCCTCCTCGATGAGGTGCAGAATGCGGTCGATGGCGTTGTTGCCGGGCTCGGAGACGACTTCAAGACGTAGTACCCGATCGGCCGCCAGACTGCCGGCCGGCACCTTGTCACCCTGGCGGCGTTCCACCGGAATGGATTCGCCAGTCAGGGCGCTCTCGTCAAATCCACCGAGCTCATCGAGCAGACGGGCATCGGCGGCCAAGCGGGCACCCGGGGCGATTTCGATGATATCGCCGGGACGCAGCTGATCGGCAGCTACCTCTTCCCGCACCTCGCCCTCGGCAGTGGTACGGATGCGCAGCGCCTTGTCGGGCACCAGCGCCATCAGAGCGGTCACCCCGGCCCGGGCGCGTCCGGCGGCGTAGGCCTCCAGATGTTCCCCCAGCATAAAGAGCAGCAGCACCATGGCCGCTTCGGCGGTTTCACCGAGGAACAGGGCGCCCAGCGCTGCCACCGTCATCAGGGTCTCGATGGCGAAGGGGGAGCCGCTTTTGGTCAGCGCCCACGCCTTGCGGGAGATAGGCCACAGACCCCACAGGGTCGCCAGGGTAAACAGCGGCTTACCGATTTCGCTCGGTAGCAGAGCGGCGACCAGCATCAGACCCGCCAGTGACAGGGGCTGCCAGTATTTGCCCAAAAAGTTGCCGAGCGCCTTGCCAAACAGATTGCCCAGCAGGGTCGGTTGTGAAGCTTGCTCGCGGCCAGCGGCCTGCTTGCCAGCGCTTTCCCCCTTGAGCTGGAAACCGGCGGCCAGTACGGCGGCGGTGACGGGATCGGGGGAGAGGCCGGGGGCCAGATCCACAACCAGCTTCTCGGTGGCAAACAACACGCGCGCCTGCTGCACGCCGCTCACCCGGCTGACGGCGGTCTCGATCTTGCGAGCGCAGCTGGGGCAGTCCATCCCCAGCACCTGCCAGCTGTGGCGGCTGTTGCCTTGCTCTGGCGCAACCAGCGGGTCGGCAGGTGGCATATCGTGATCATGTTCATGATCGTGAGCCGACGATAAGGGGGCACTGCAGCACGCTTGATCGTGGCAACCTCCTCGGGGAGGCTCATCATCCCCGGGGGATTCATTGCCGTCACGGGATGCGTGCTCATGAGGCGATGTGGCTGAACCGCCACTGACGGGCGTAGCGTTGTCGCAGCAGTGGCTATCGTGGTGATGTTCACTCTGGCCGGAGGCCGCCTTGCTGACGGCCTTGATGGGGGCGGCGTGCTGATGATTGCAGCAGGATTTGCTCATGATGAGTCCCTCTTGATGGATCCCGCCCCTGCGAGATCCCTGATTACTGAGGGGGAGTCTAAACCTTGGTGTTAAGTCCAAGGTCAACCCCTTTTATTCCCCTGATGTTGTCGGGTGTTTGTGAGGTCGTGACAGGCTTATACTGGGGCACAGATTTTTACTACACCAATAAAAAGGACATAACACATGAGCAACTCAGTCACTCTGCAAGGCAACCCGGTTTCCGTCGCGGGTCACTTCCCGGTCGCCGGTGAGCAAGCCAAGCCCTTCTCCCTGGTGGCCAAGGATCTCTCCGATGTGACCCTGGCAAGCTTTGCCGGTCAGCGCAAAATCCTGAACATCTTCCCGAGCGTCGATACCCCGACCTGCGCCACCTCAGTGCGCAAGTTCAACGAGCAGGCCAGCGCGCTGGATAACACCGTTGTGCTGTGCATCTCCGCCGATCTGCCGTTCGCCCAGTCCCGCTTCTGCGGCGCCGAAGGTCTGGACAAGGTGGTGACCCTCTCCACCCTGCGCGGTGCGACCTTCATGGAAGATTACGGCGTTGCCTTCTCCTCCGGCCCGCTGGTCGGGCTGACCGCTCGCGCCATCGTGGTGTTGGATGGTGACAACAAGGTGCTGCACAGCGAGCTGGTCGCCGAAGTGGCCGACGAGCCGAACTACGCCGCCGCGCTGGCCGTGCTGTAAGGCTGCAAGCCATAAAAAATCCCGCTTCGGCGGGATTTTTTATGCGGGAATGGCCTGTTCAGGGCGTTGCGGGCGGGGTGGTCGCTGACTCAGCCTTGGCGGGAGGAGATGGTTGCCACTCCACATAGGGGCGGTGGATCTTCTGGTAGATCTCGGCCAGTTTGCCGCTGGCGGCCAGCTGGTCGATGGCGTTGCGGAGAAATTCATCCATCTCGTCACCCGCCGCCCCTTTCTGGATGATGAAGACATCTTCGAAATCACCGAAGAATTCGCGGCGGATATTGGTCAGCCCCAGATGCTTCAGCATCAGGTCGGCCTCCTCTTGCGCCCAGACAAAGGCGTCGATACGCCCACGGGAGAGTTTGCGCAGTGACTGTTCGATGCTCATCGAGCGCTGCACCGGGAAGGGCATATAGTCGGGAACAGCCTCGATCAGCTGATCCCGTTTGGTGGGGATTATGCCGTAGGCCATATCTGTGCTAACCGGATGGGTGGTATTGCTGTAAATCACATGAGCCACCTTGCCGAAACTACGGGTGCTGAAGCGATAGGGCAGCATCTCGGCATCTTTGAGGTTACGGATGGCGGGCAGGCCCAGGTCAGCCTTGCCGGCAATCACCCCCGCCATGGCGCGTGCGATGGGGTAGATGGTGATCTTGATGGTCACATCGGGGTAGAGATCATCGATGGCGTGCACCAGATCGACGAAGGGGCCTGTCTTGTCGGCATTGATCAGCCCCGGCAGCTCGCCAAGGTGGGCATTGAGAACGCGCACCGGTTTCGGTTGCTCTGTACCCTTGTCGCTCGCCGTCGTCTGCGACAGGCCGAGCGTCGCGCTGCCGAGCAGGGCAGCCACGAGCAGCAGGAGGGGGAGGTGTCTGGTCATGGCGGGTCTCTCTTGGCAAGGTGTCAGGTGAAGTGTAGTCAGCCTGCCGCCCGCACCGTGCGGTCGGTCCATGGTGGATAGGGTTTTACTTCTCTCCCCCCGCTCACTAGACTTCGCCTCCCACTTCTTTGTTGACGTAGCGCCATGACCTTTAGCGAACTAGCCCTCCATCCCGCCCTGTTGGCCTCTTTGCCCGCCACCTTGCAGACGCCGACCCGCATCCAGCAGTTGGCTATTCCGGCGGCACTGGCGGGGCAGGATCTGCTGGCGCTGGCCCAGACCGGCAGCGGAAAGACCCTGGCGTTTGGCTTGCCGCTGTTGCAGCGGCTGGATCCCGCCTCCAGTCTGGTGCAGGGGCTGGTGCTGGTGCCGACCCGCGAGCTGGCGATCCAGGTCACTGCTGCGCTAAAAGAGGGCGCCGAGGCGTTGGGGCTGCGCATCGTTACCCTCTGTGGTGGTGTGCCTCAAGAGCGGCAGCAGGCCGAACTGGCGCAGGGGCCACAGCTGCTGGTGGCGACGCCGGGGCGGCTGCGGGATCTGCTGACCCAGCAACTGCTGGGGCTGGATGGCCTGCAATTGCTGGTGCTGGATGAGGCGGATCGTCTGCTGGAGATGGGTTTTGCTCCCGACATCAAGGCGCTGCTCGGTTTTATTCCGGCAGATCGCCAGACCCTGCTCTTCTCTGCCACCCTGCCTGCCGAGCTGGAGGCACTGGCCAACGGCCTGCTGCGCGAGCCCACCCGCATCGAGGCCAACCCCCTCAACAGCGTGGTGAACGAGATCGAAGAGCGGCTCTATCTGGTCAACAAGAGCAGCAAGGTGCCGGCGCTCATCAGCTTGCTCAAGGATCAGGCGTGGCCGCAGGTGCTGGTCTTTATCAGTGCGCGGGATGATGCCGACGGGGTTGCCAGAAAGCTGGCCAAGGCGGGCATTGCGGTGGCCGCCCTCCATGGCGAGAAGGAGCAGGCGGTGCGCGAGCAGGCGCTCAATGATTTCAAGGAGAGTCAGGTGCGGGTGCTGGTCGCCACTGACCTGATGGCGCGTGGCATTCATGTGGAGGCGCTGCCGGTGGTGATCAATCTGGACTTGCCCGCCAGCGCCCCTGTCTATGTACACCGCATTGGCAGGACCGCCCGGGCTGGCCGTGAAGGGCTGGCCATCTCGCTGGTCTGTCATGGCGAGAGTGACATGCTGCAAGCCATTCGCACCCTGACCGGCCGCGAGCTGCCGCTGGGCGATCTGGCCGGATTCCCGGTCACCGACCAGCCCGCCAGCGGCGAGGGCAAGCGCCCGGCTCGCGACAAGCAGGCCAATCGGCGCACGCAGGCCAAGCGTAGCGTCAAGGCGTTCAAGGGCAAGACGCCACGCGGCTGAGATCAGGCCCGTGCCAGCGGGTAGGTAAACAGCGCCAGATGGGCGAAGTTGAAGGCGAAGTGCAGCAGGATCGCCACCGTGAGTCGCCCGCTCAGCTGGAGTGCCAAGCCGTAGCAGATGCCCGCTAGCGTGGCGAAGAGAGCCAATAGGGCGCCACCCGCCAGATGACCCGCCCCGAACAGGCTGGCGGCCACCACTATGCCAATCCAGGGGCGGTAGCGTTCGGCCAGCCCTTGCTGGATCGCCCCCCGAAACAGCGCCTCCTCCGCCACACAGGTGAACAGCAGGTTGTTCAGCGCGAACAACCACCACCAGTGAGGCAGCCCCACCTCCGGTTTCAGTGCCCCCAACTGCCAGGCGATGACCAGCAGGGCGGCCAGCGGCAGCAACAACAGGGCCAGTGGGCGCCAGCAGATGCTGCCTCCCTTGCCGAGCAGCGTCGGGCAGGCCAGCAGCAAGCCAAACAAGAGCAGCGGCTTGTCGAGGTTCAGATACATATTGAACGGCACGCTGGCGGGGCCTGCCAGCGCCTGATCCAGTACCTTGAAATTGCTGAATCCGGGGATCAGATGCAGGGTCAGCGCTACCGCCCATATCAGCAAGGCGCCCCATGCGATGGTACGGCCATGGCCGGGCAGTGAGGGCAGGCGCCAGGCTAGCAGCAGTGCGGCCAGTGTCACCAGCAGGGCGGTCGGAGTGATGCGAGCGAGCCAGAGCGCCAGCAGCAGGGCTACCCCCAGCAGCAGGAAACCGGGCCGCCGTTGCCGTGCCAGACAGAGCAGGGTGGCCAGCGCCAGCGCTCCCCAGATCAGTGTGTCGGGTAGGGGTAACATCGGAACTCCTTTGTAACAAAAGGGCCGCACCTTAGCAGGAGCATCGGCGCAAAGGCAACCAGAGCGGGTTATCCGGGCCAGCCTCCTATACTCAACAAGAGAGTAAAAAGAGGGATGGTGATGAAGCACTATGGCTGGTTGTTCTGTTGTTGGTGTGGATGGTTGTCATGCGCCCCCTTGTCGCTGGTGACCGGGGAGTTCTCACCCTATTCCGGGGCTGCGCTGCCTGATGGCGGCCTGAGTACCCGGCTGGTCACCACCCTGCTGCGTGAGGCGGGCTATGACGAGCTGAAGGTGGAGTTTTTGCCCTGGAACCGGGGTTACGAGCTGACGCGCAACGGTCTGGCGTCCGCCACCTTCCCCTATGCCTGGACGCGCGAGCGGGCCAAGCTCTTCTATTACAGTGCCCCCATCCACATCAATTACCTCTCCTGGTTCAGCTATCGCGCCAGCGATCGGGTGCTCGATGGCAAATGGCAGGGATTGCGGGTCTGCATTCCCGCAGGCTGGAGTACCAGTCATGCGGATGAGGTCATTGCCCGTTTTTCCTTGCAACTCACCCGCCCAAAGAGTCTGGCGCAGTGCTTGAAAATGCTGGAACTCAAACGGGTTGATCTGATGCCGATGAACGATGCGGTGACGGCAGAAGCCAGCATGCAGGTGTTCGGTGATCCCAACTATCTGCAACCACTCCCCTATTTTCGCCAGCGCGATACCTTCTATCTGCTGGTTTCGCGCAAGTTGCAAGGGGGGCATGAGCTGATTGAACGCTTCAACGAGGTGCTGGCTGAAGCTCGCGCCAGTGGTCATTACGACAAGCTGGTTCCCGGAGCCTTACCCCGGTTGCCCCGTTGCGATAGATGATGAGTGGGGGAGCATAAAACCATCAAGCCGGAGCCGTGACTCCGGCTTGATGGATCTTGGAGGGGCATCACAACGCAGATATCGGGATGCCGTGAAGCAACGGTTGACCGGTATGGAGGGCTTGACGTGCCCAGATACTGATAACAGCGTCAATTGTCGGTGTTGCGGCTAATATCAGGATCGTCTCCCTGTTCGCATGCACTGAATTTCAGAGGTCGGGATGAAGCACGGTTGGTGGCTGCTCGGTTGTTGGTGTGGATGGCTATCCAGTGCCCCGTTGACGCTGGTGACCGGCGACTATTCCCCCTATTCCGGCGCCGATTTACCGGAGGGCGGGCAGAGCACCCGACTGGTGACCAGAGTGCTGCACACTGCCGGCTATCACGATCTGGTTGTGGACTATCTGCCCTGGGCCCGGGGCTATCAACAGGCCCTCAATGGTCTGGCCACCGCGACCTACCCGTATGCTCGCACCCGCGAGCGCGAGCTTGATTTCTATTACAGCGATCCCATCCATCTCGATCACCTCTCATGGTTCACCTACCGAGGCAGTCAGGCAGTGCTGGCTGGCCGATGGCAGGGGTTGAAAGTCTGTATGCCTCTGGGCTGGCGTTCCAGCAACTTTGATAGCGTGGTAAAGCAGTTCGGGTTGATTGTTCAGAGCCCCAAGACCCTGACGCAGTGTCTGCAGTTGCTGGCGCGTCAACGGGTCGATCTGATCACCATGAATGATGCCGTGATGGCGGACGCCAGCCTGCAGGCATTTGGCGACCCCTGTCATTTGCAACCCTTGCCCTATTTTCGCGAGGCCGAGGCACTCTATCTGATTGTCTCGCGCAAATTACCCGATGGGGCCGATGTGGTACGGCGCTTCAACCGCGCGCTGGCAACATTACATGCCAACGGAAGTTATGATGAGCTGGTAGGGGGGCGTAACGGCGGGCGGTGCCATCTATGGCAGAAAAAATAAGCCGGAGCAATCGCGCCGGCTTATTTGCATTCAGAGGGGGGATTAGCGGCCGGATTCGGCGATCACGCGGGCGATGATATCGGCGCGCTTGCTGGCTTCCAGCTCACCCAGAGCGATCAGGCCAGCCTTGAAGATGACATTCTTCGGCAGGCTGACGTCGTCCAGGGTGGTGATGGCTTCAACGTGCATGCCGTTGAGGCGGCTTGCATCGCGCGGGCTCAGGTTGACCTGGGTGTTCATCACCTGCTTGCCTTTCTTCTTGGCAGGCGCAGCGGCTTTCTTGGTGGATTCCTGTTCTTCGTCTTCCGGCAGTTCGTCATCAAAATCGTAAATAGACATAGTCAATCCTGTTGAGTTAGGCAAAAGGGCATGTTTGCCCGACATATTCATTTCGTATTTTAACCCGATATCGGGTCAATCAGCCCATATCCTCGTTACGGATAAAGGCGCGCCAGGAGGCGAGCACCTGGGCAAAATCTTCCAGCCCGCACATGGCCAGCTGTTCATCATCGTAGTAGGCGAGATCGTCGAGATCCTCATCCAGCTCGATATTGAGGGCGTTGGCTTTCACCTCCGCCTCTTCGTGGGTCAGCAGCAGGGAGTAGTCACCGCCATTGAGCCGGTATTCGACTCGGGTGCGGTTGGATAGCTGGTCAATGATGGCGAAGAGCTCGTCGAGCTTCTCTTCATCCTTGCCAACCTCGTCGATCAACCACTGACCGATGGCTTCATGGCCCATGGAGAACCGGGCGCGATAGCCACCAAACGGGTCGCGGCGAAATTCATAATCCATAGCACAGTCCAGATCGGAGGGATGGGCCATCACGGGCAGGCGGGTGCAAGCACGCAATTCCTGCTCCATGGCGGGGCCCACATCGGGTAAAGTGGCCTATTCTAGCGATCCCCCTCTCGCTTGTCTTGATGATGTGGCATCTTTGCGCCCATGTGCTCTGAATCGGCCCGTAGTGGCACCGCCAGATCAGCCCCATGTCCGGAGATGTTATGCAGCTAAACGATAACCTTGCCCGCCAGATCGTCGCACGGGCGATGAAGATCCTCTCCTTTTCGGTCAACGTGATGGACGAACGCGGCCTCATTATTGCGTCCGGCAATCCGGAGCGGATCCATGAGCGCCACGAAGGTGCCGTGCTGGCGCTGACCGAAAACCGGGTGGTGGAGATCAGCGAAGCGACCGCCTTGCAGCTCAAGGGGGTGCGGCCCGGCATTAACCTGCCTATCGCCTATCAGGGGGAGCTGATCGGGGTGATCGGCATCTCCGGCGACCCGGATGAAGTGCGTGCTTACGCCGAACTGGTGCGGATGACCGCCGAGCTGATCCTGGAGCAGGCGGCGCTCACCGAGCAGTTGCAGTGGGACAAGCGCCACAAGGAGGAGCTGGTGCTGCAGCTCATTCGTGGTGAGGGGCGAGTCGATCAGTTGCAACAGGCGGCCCGTTTTCTCGGGCTGGACTTGGCCCAGCCTCGGGTGGTGGCGGTGCTGGCGCTGGAGGAGGCCGACCCTGCTCGTCTGCGGGAGCTGGTCCATCAGCTGGAGAACCCGGAGCGGGACAATCTGGTGGCCATCAACGGGCTCGACGAGATAGTGGTGCTCAAACCGGCGCAACTGAGCGAGGGGGTCTGGCAATCAGCGCAGGAGCGCAGCCGGATCAAGCAGTTACTGGCGCGCATTCCCCACTTCAAGGTGCATATCGCGGTGGGCGATTACTTCGCCGGGATCGACGGGCTGGCGCGCTCTTACCAGACGGCGCGGGATACCCTGCGTCGTGGCATGCGGCAGGCGCCGCGCAAGCAGGTCTACTTCTTTGAGGACTATCGCTTGCCGGTGCTGCTGGGGAGTCTGATGGACTCCTGGCAGGCGGATCAGCTGCGTGCTCCCTTGCTGAAACTGGCCGAAGAGGATAGCAAGGGGGCGCTGCAGAAGACCCTGTGCCACTATTTCTTGCAGGATTGTGATCTGCATCGCTGTGCCGAAGCCTTGTTCATTCACCCCAATACCCTGCGCTATCGGCTGGGTCGGATCGAGCAGATAACCGGGTTGAATTTCAACAAGTTAGACGACAAATTTCAGCTTTACCTGGGGCTTAATCTGAGCATGTAATTGTTGGTAATTACAATTAATATGCTTTTTAGCGCCTGTTATTTGTCGTTTCGTCTAAAGATTTATCGTTTTGCATCCCCATAATGGCGAGCACTCTATCTATTCAAGGTGTCCGTCATGATCCCGGTTACAGCCCTTGGCGCCATCGCGGCGCTCTCCATCGCCATCATCCTCATTTTGAAGAAGGTGCCGCCCGCTTACGGCATGATCGTGGGAGCCCTGGCCGGTGGCCTGATTGGCGGTGCCGATCTGACCCAGACCGTCGCCCTGATGATCGGCGGCGCCCAGGGGATCACCACCGCGGTGATGCGGATCCTGGCGGCCGGTGTGCTGGCTGGCGTGCTGATCGAATCGGGTGCGGCCACAACCATCGCCGAAACCATCGTCAAGAAACTGGGTGAAACCCGCGCCCTGCTGGCGCTGGCGCTGGCGACCCTGATCCTGACGGCGGTTGGCGTCTTCGTGGACGTGGCCGTCATCACGGTTGCGCCCATTGCGCTGGCCATCGCCCGCCGTGCGGATCTCTCCAAGGCGGCCATCCTGCTGGCGATGATCGGTGGCGGCAAGGCGGGTAACGTCATGTCACCCAATCCCAACGCCATTGCCGCGGCTGACGCCTTCCATCTGCCCCTCACTTCGGTGATGGCTGCGGGCATCATCCCGGGTCTGTTCGGTCTGGTGATGGCCTACTGGCTGGCCAAGCGTCTCAACAACAAGGGCAGCAAGGTCGCGGCCGACGAGGTAGTGAGCTTCGAGGGCACCAAACTGCCGGGCTTTGCCGCCGCCATCAGCGCACCGCTGGTCGCCATCCTGCTGCTGGCTCTGCGCCCGGTCGCCGGTATCGTGGTGGATCCGCTGATTGCACTGCCGCTCGGTGGTTTGGTCGGCGCCCTGATGATGGGTAAATTCAGCAAGGTGAACCAGTTTGCGGTCTCCGGCCTCGCCCGCATGGCTCCGGTCGCCATCATGCTGTTGGGTACCGGTACCCTTGCAGGCATCATCGCCAACTCCGGCCTGAAAGATGTGCTGATCAGTGGCCTGACCGCCTCCGGTCTGCCTTCTTACCTGCTGGCGCCTATCTCCGGTGCTCTGATGTCGCTGGCGACTGCCTCGACCACCGCCGGTACCGTGGTGGCCTCCAACGTCTTCAGCTCCACCCTGATTGAACTGGGGATCAGCAGTCTGGCCGGTGCGGCGATGATCCATGCCGGTGCCACTGTGTTTGACCACATGCCCCACGGCTCCTTCTTCCACGCCACCGGTGGCAGCGTCCACATGGGGGTGGGTGAACGCCTGAAACTTATCCCTTACGAAACTGCAGTCGGTCTGACCATTGCCACTGTCTCCACCCTGATGTTTGGCGTGTTTGGCCTCGCCTAAGGAATTGATATGAAAATTGTTATTGCCCCCGATTCATTCAAGGAGAGTCTGAGCGCCATGGCGGTGGCTGATGCCATCGAGGCTGGTTTCAAGCAGGTGTTGCCGAATGCCACCTACGTCAAATTGCCGATGGCCGATGGCGGCGAAGGCACGGTGCAATCGCTGGTTGATGCCACCGGTGGCCGCATTCTGCCGGTCGAAGTGACCGCACCGCTTGGCAACAAGGTACAGGGTTTCGTCGGCCTGCTGGGTGATGGCGAGCGTGCCGTCATCGAGATGGCCGCCGCCTCCGGCATCCATCTGGTTGCTCCCGAGCAGCGCAATCCGCTGCTCACCTCCAGCTTCGGTACCGGTGAGCTGATCCTGGCCGCGCTGGAGATGGGGGTGAAGCACCTGATCCTCGGTATCGGCGGCAGCGCCACCAATGACGGCGGTGCCGGCATGATCCAGGCACTCGGCGGCAAGCTGCTCAAAGCCGATGGCTCTGCCATCGAGCTGGGCGGTGGTGGTCTCAGTGAGCTCGCGACCATAGATCTGAGCGGTCTGGATCCGCGCTTGAGCGAGCTGGTTATCGAGGTGGCGTGCGATGTGAACAACCCGCTGTGCGGCCCGAAAGGTGCCTCCGCGGTGTTTGGCCCGCAGAAGGGGGCGACCCCGGAGATGGTGGCGCAGCTCGATGCCAACCTCTCCCGTTATGCCGACTGTATCGAACAGGCGCTCGGCTGCCGGGTGAAGGATATTCCGGGTGCGGGCGCTGCCGGTGGTATGGGGGCCGCGCTGGTCGGTCTGCTTGGTGCCGAGCTCAAGCCCGGTATCCAGATTGTGATTGAAGCGCTGAAGCTGGCCGAGGAAGTGGCCGACGCGGATCTGGTCATCACCGGTGAAGGTCGCATCGACAGCCAGACCATCCACGGCAAGACGCCAATCGGTGTCGCACGCTGTGCCAAGCAGTTTGGCAAGCCGGTGATCGGTATCTCCGGCTGCCTGACCGACGATTGCGGTGTGGTACACGAGCACGGGCTGGACGCGGTGTTCGCCGTGGTCAACCGCGCCATGTCCCTGCCGGAGGCGTTGGCCACCGCCAGCATCAATATCGAGCTGACCGCGCGCAACGTGGCCGCGCTCTATCGGTTGCCTCGCTGATATTTGGGTCTATGCCTGCTACCCGGGCATCGACCATCCCTCGCCCCGTGAGGGGGCCTTTCTCATCTGATGAGAAATCCGGTTGCCCTTAGCACTTTTCGCCGACCCTTCGAGGTCGGCTTTTTTGTCTCCTTCGCGTTTCCCGTATCCTGCCCTGCCACGGGTTTCTATAGGCGCATCTCTCCCTTTACGGCATAGTGGTCGTACCAAGTACAAGGAGAGACGCATGTTCCTGCTGACCCTGGGGGTTGCGCTGTTTACCCTGATCCATCTCTACCCCTGTTTTGCCGTGGCCCATCGGGCGCGGCTGCGCGAGCGGCTGGGTGAGAATCGCTACAAGGGGCTCTTCTCCCTGCTGGTGTTTGTCGCCATCGCCTGCATCATCGCCGGCTGGCGGTCGGCCAGCGCATTACCGCTCTACTTCCTGCCGGATTGGGGGCCGATGACCATGACGGTGATGATGCCCTTTGCGCTGATCCTCTTCTTCTCCGGTCAGGGGTCCAACCATCTGCGCCGCTGGCTGGTGCATCCCCAACTGCTCGGCACCCTGCTGTGGGCGGTGGCTCATCTGCTGGTCAATAGCGAGGCGCGATCTCTGGTGCTGTTTGGCGGTATCGGGATCTGGGCGCTGGTGAGCATCGTCTGGATTTCGGTGCGGGACTGGCAGCGATATCCCCGTCCGGCAGCCAACTGGACGGGCACCGGCATCAGCGTCGGTGCGGGATTGGCGGCCACCGCGTTGCTGGTCTTCTGGGGCCACGACTGGCTGACCGGCATTCCCCTGCATTGAGCGTGAACTGCGGCTCTGGTAACCGCGTATGATGGATAAAACAAAAGGAGTCTTGGCGATGAAATGGTTCACTCTGTTGCTGTTATTGGGTGCTGGTGCGGCCTCTGCGGCGTGCCCCGATTATTTCAATGTGGAGATGCGGGAGCTCAACAACTCTCAGCGCCACAACCTCTGTCAGCTGACCGAGGGCAAGGTGGTGCTGGTGGTCAATACCGCCTCCTATTGCGGTTACAGCGGCCAGTTCCGCGATCTGGAAAAGCTCTACCAGAGCTACAAGGATAAAGGGCTGATTATTCTCGGTTTCCCCTCCAACGACTTCTGGCAGGAGGCGGGTAACGAGACAAAGACCGCCGAGGTGTGTCGCCGCGACTATGGGGTGACCTTCCCGATGTTCAATCGGGTGGCGGTACGCGGCTCCGATGCGGTGCCGCTGTTCAAGGGGCTGGCTGCGGCCGCAGACGGGGATGAGCCGAACTGGAACTTCCACAAGTATCTGGTGGGGCGCGATGGCAAGCTGATCGCCAGCTACGGCGCCAACCAGAATCCGTCTGACGATCCCCTCAAACTGCAGATCACCCGGGCGCTGGGGCTCTGACCCTACCCCTTGGCGGGCGGCTCTGGAATAATGGGCGCCCGCCACTCACTCTGGTTATCTTGTGCTGCAACGTCTTCCCCAAATGGTCATCTTCGATGCGCTGGTGCGCGAGCAGGGGATCTCTGCTGCCGCCCGTCGTCTCGGGGTCTCCAAGTCCCATATCAGCAAGCAGTTGGCGCTGCTGGAGACCACCCTCGGCGCCCAGTTGGTGCAGCGTACCACCCGCCGCTTCGCCCTGACCGAGCTGGGGCAGGAGTATGCCCGTCATTGCCATGCGCTGGTGGCGGTGGCGCAGGAGGCTGACTCCATGATCGCCGAGCGGCGCGGCAAGGTGAGCGGCGTGCTCCATCTCGGGGTAGGCCAATCCTTCGGTCGTTTGCACGTCATTCCCCATCTCAAGGCGTTTCAGGACTGCTATCCCGAGCTGGAGCTGGAGGTCTCGCTGTTTGACCACAGAACCAGTCTGGTGGATGAGGGGCTGGATCTCTGGATCACCACTTACGAAGACAAGCCGGAAGGGCTGGTGGGGCAGCGGCTGGCCGACATCGGCTTCGTACTGGCGGCCTCGCCGGATTACCTGCTGAGCCACGGCACGCCGCTCCATCCGAAGGATCTGGCCCAGCACAACTGCATCACCTACCAGAGCCGGGAGCGCCGCTATCACCAGTGGGCGTTTCGTCAGGGCAAGGAGCGCCAGACGGTGCAGGTGGCCGGCAACTATCGGGTGGATATGGCGGAAGCGGTGCGGGATGCGGCGCTGGCCGGTCTCGGCATCGCCTATATCGCCAACTACCTGCTGGACAAGGAGCTGCAGAGCGGTCAGCTGATCCCGCTGTTGCCCCAGTGGCGGCCAAATCAGCAGATGGCGGTACACGCCGTTTACGCCCGGCGCGAGCATCTGGATCCCAAGATCCGTCTCTTCATCGATTTCCTCAAGGCCCGCTTTGGTCCCGAACCCTATTGGGAGCAGCGGTTGGCCCCCTGGCTCGGCGGTAAATTGTCCGGCAGCGAGGAATAATCGTTTCCATATAAAAACACTGGCTTTCGCGTGATACTAAAATTGAACCAAATCAGCCAGTTGGCGCAACCGATATCGTGAAAACGTTTTTGCTAACAGAGCTGTAACCAAGCGGACTTGCAGTGACGGGGTGAGAGGCGCAGAATCCGCGCCCATCTTTTGCCCCACCTGATGGAGTCCCTATGATTGCCCTGCTCGGCATCCTGAGTATCCTGGCGCTTGCCGTGATCTGCTCTGATAATCGTCGTCGTATCCCGCTGCGAACAGTTGGCTTTGCCCTCTGCCTGCAAGTCATGTTTGCCGGTCTGGTGCTCTGGCTGCCTGCCGGTCAGCACGTGCTGAACGGGGTCAGCGAAAGCGTCAGCAGCGTGATCGGTTATGGTCAGGAGGGGATTGCCTTCCTGTTCGGTGATCTGGCCAAGTTCAAACTGGGCTTCATCTTTGCCTTCAACGTATTGCCGGTCATCATCTTCTTCTCTGCAGTGATCGCCATCCTCTACCACATCGGCATCATGCCGCGGGTGATCGCCCTGCTGGGTGGTGGTCTGCAGAAGCTGCTGGGTACCGGTCGTGCCGAGAGCCTCTCCGCGACCGCCAACATCTTCGTCGGCATGGTGGAAGCGCCGCTGGTGGTCAAACCCTACCTCTCCAAGATGTCAGATTCCCAGTTCTTCGCGGTGATGAGCTGCGGCCTCGCCTCGGTCGCAGGCGGTACTCTGGTGGGTTACGCGAGTATCGGTGTCGAGCTGAAATACCTGATCGCCGCCGCCTTCATGTCGGCGCCTGCAGGTCTGGCGATGGCCAAGATTTTGGTGCCGCCTGAGGCTGAAGAAGTTGACCACTGTCAGGATGTAGAGATCCCCCGCGCCACCAACGTGATCGAAGCGGCGGCCGATGGCGCCATGTCCGGCCTCAATATCGCGGTGGCAGTCGGTGCGACCCTGCTGGCCTTCGTCGGCGTGATCGCCATGCTCAATGGCCTGCTCGGTTGGGCTGGCGGTCTGGTAGGGCTGGATCTGAGCTTCCAGATCATTCTGGGCTGGCTGTTTGCCCCCGTCTCCTGGCTGATCGGTGTGCCCTGGGAGCAGGCGCAGGCCGCTGGTGCCCTGATCGGTACCAAGATCGTGGTCAACGAGTTCGTCGCCTTCATCGGTCTGGTACAGGATCAGACCCTGAGCGAGTCGAGCAAGGCCATCGTCACCTTCGCCCTGTGCGGCTTTGCCAACATCTCCTCCATGGCGATCCTGATCGGTGGTCTCGGCTCCATGGTACCGGAGCGCAAATCCTTCATTGCCCGTTACGGCATGCGCGCCATTCTCTCCGGCGTGCTGGCGAACCTGATGAGCGCCTGTCTGGCCGGTCTGTTCCTCGCCCTGTAACAGCAGCGGCACGGAATGGATGCAACAAGGGCGCCGCGATGGCGCCCTTGTCATATAGATGAAATGAAGCCCGACCTTGGTCAGGGCTTCATGTTGCTGTTCAGTCGACGTAAAAGGTCTGCTGGAAGCTGAGGTTCTGCTGCTGCCCGCCGCCCATGATCTTCAGGGTGAACTGATAGGTATCTTCGTTGCGGTAGGGGAGGGTCGCCAGATAGTAGATGGCATCGCCCTCTTTTACCTCCTGAAAGCTCAGGGTGCGGATGGTGCCGGTCAGGTTCTTGGCCTCACCGGTGATCCCCACGGCTTGCGCCACTTTCTGCTTGTCCTGTACCGCGATATTGATGATGGCGTTGTAGCGGCTGCGCTCCAGTCCATACGCCTTGGCGACCTCGGGGGTGAGGAAGCTGGAGTTGAAGGCGTTGTAGTGCACCAGCCAGGGCCCCAGCTCCTTCATCTGTTCTGCCTTGAGTGGCAGGGTCATCAGCAGTGCCAGTAAGCCACTCATCCAGACTGTTTTCATCTGTCATCCCTCTCATATCTACGGTTGGCACAGGCCGACTCATTCAGCCTTGCGCGTCATTGAGCAGTGCACTCACTTCTTGCGGCAACTGTTTGGGGCTGTCGATGGCGACGGTTTTGTGCCGCCCCAGTTCGCCCCGCACTATGGTGACCTGTCCTTTGGCCACCTTGAACTGCTTGGCCAGAAACTTGATCAGATGGCTGTTGGCCTGGCCATCGACCGGCGGCGCCGTGATGGCCACTTTCAACTCTTCGCCATGCAGTCCGATGATCTGATCCCGACTCGCCTTGGGCTGGATCACCAGATGCAGTACCAATTCATCCCCTTGTTGCAGGACGGCTGGCATCAAATCATCCACCACAGCTGGCCGAACAGGTCACCCAGCAGGTAGTTGATGGCTTGCAGGCCGATAAAGGCGACCAGCACCGAGAGATCCAGCCCGCCCAGTGCCGGCAGTACACGGCGGATAGGGGCGAGGAACGGTTCGGTCAGCTGGTGCATCACGTATTCGATGGGGTTGCGGCCCTGGCTGACCCAGCTCAGGATGGCGCGGATCAGCAGTACCCAGAAGATCATCGAACCGGCTTTCTTCAGCACGGTCAGTGCGGCGAACAGGCTGATGCTGAGCCAGTCCGCCAGCAGCACGTTCATGCTCTTGAGCAGGGCCAGCTTGGCAAAGGCGATGACCAGCGCCAACACCACGGAGGCGAGATCGATGCCACCAAAGCCCGGGATAACGCGGCGCAGCGGGATCACCAGCGGATTGGTCAGCTTGACCACCATCTGGCTCATCGGATTGTAGAAGTCGGCGCGGGCCCACTGCAGCCAGACGCGCAGCAGGATCACCATCAGGTAGAGATCGAAAACGGTGTTAATCAGAAAGTAAGCAGTGTTCATCTGGGCTCCTGTTAGAAGAGGGTTTCCATTTCGGTGGCGCGAGCGACGGCCGCCTGCATGGCTTGCGCAGTCAGCGGCATCAGCCCCTGCTGCTGGAAGGTGTTGATGGCTTCGGCTGTGGTGCCGCCCTTGCTGGTCACCTGCTCACGCAGGGTTTGCAGCGCCAACTCGGGGTTCTGCTCCACCATGGCGGCTGCGCCCAGCGCGGTCTGCTGCACCAGCAGGCGTGCCTGCTCGGGCGAGAAGCCCATTGCCTCTGCCTCTTCGGCGATGGCCTGCATAAAGAGGAAGAAGTAGGCCGGGGCACTGCCCGCCGCGGCGATGACGCCGTTGATGCCGGACTCTTGATCCACCCAGAGGGTCTTGCCGACCGCCTGCATCATCTGCTCGGCAAACTCGCGATCGCGGGCTCCAATATGCTCGGGCGCATAGAGGCCGGTCATGCCCAGACCCAGCAGGGCAGGGGTATTGGGCATGGTGCGGATGATGCGGTCGTGGCCACCGGCCATCTCGCCAAGGCGCGCCACCTTGATACCGGCCGCGATGGAGATGAGCAGCTTGCCCTCAAGGGAGCCCAGCTCGGCAACCAGCGCTGCCAGCATGTCGGCCATCAACTGCGGTTTGACCGCCAGCACGATCACTTCGGCGTCGCGGGCCGCCTCGGCATTACTCTGGGTGATGCGAATGCCATGTTCGCTCGCCAGCGCCTCCAGCTTGGGCAGGCTGGGGTTGGCGGCAGTGATCTGCCCGGCGGGATAGCCTGCCTTGACCAGTCCGGCAATGATGCTGCGGCTCATGTTGCCCGCGCCGATAAAGGCCAGCGTTCTATGCTGCATCAGATGCTCCTGTAGCACATGGGGTCGCGGCGAAGTGGGTGCTGCCTGCACCACCTGACGCCAGAATTCGGTGTTCCATCAAACGCTCCTGTTGATGAAGTCGTGGCAAGAGGCGGATCTATCGGTTATCCGCTGGCCTTGCCTATGAGTAGTCACGGGCGCCGAAGATGGCGGTGCCGACCCGCACCATGGTGCTGCCATGGGCGATGGCCAGCTCGAGATCTTCGGTCATGCCCATCGAGAGGGTATCCACCGTGGGGTATTGTCGCGCAAGCTCGGTGAACAGAGTCTGCATGCGGGTCATTTGGGCGGCCAGGACGGTCTCGTCACTGGTGTGTTCGGGAATGGCCATCAGCCCCCGCAGCACCAGTCGGTCACTGAGGGAGACCAGCTCGGCAAGGCGGAAAATCTCTTGTTCCGACGTTCCGGATTTGCTGCTCTCTCCGCTAATATTGATTTGCAGACAAACATTTAGCGGTGCCATGCTGGCGGGACGCTGGTTGTTGAGGCGGTCGATCAACTTGTCCCGATCCACGCTCTGCACCCAGTCGAACCGTTCGGCGACCAGTTTGGATTTGTTCGATTGCAAAGGGCCGATAAAGTGCCACTCTATGTCGCAATATTCCGGCTGCTGGCGCAAGGTATCGATCTTGGTCGCCGCTTCCTGGGCGTAGGATTCGCCAAAGCAGCGCTGACCTGCGGCATGGGCGGCCATGACTGCCTCGACCGGTTTGGTCTTGCTCACGGCCAGCAGGCGGATCTGCTGCAGGTTGCGGCTCGCCCGTTCGGCGGCCTGGGCAATACGTTCCTTTACCTGAAACAGGTGCTGGGCAATCTGGTTCATATTTCGTTAGTGATCTTGTGATGGGAGAATGACAAGTCTATGGATATCACAGAGTTATTGGCTTTCAGTGTAAAGCATAAAGCCTCGGATCTACACCTCTCGGCCGGGGTTCCCCCGATGATCAGGGTTGATGGTGAGGTTCGCAAGATCAATTTGCCCGCCCTGGAACACCGGGAAGTGCATGCCCTCATTTATGACATCATGAACGACCATCAGCGCAAGGAGCTGGAGGAGAACTTCGAGGTCGACTTCTCGTTCGAGGTGCCCAATCTGGCCCGTTTCCGGGTTAACGCCTTCCAGCAGGCGCGCGGTTCCGGCGCGGTATTTCGTACCATCCCCAGCACGGTCTTGAGCCTCGAGGATCTCGATGCGCCGGAGATCTTTCGCAAGATCTCCGAATACCCGCGCGGTCTGGTGCTGGTGACCGGCCCGACCGGTTCCGGTAAATCGACCACCCTGGCGGCCATGGTCAACTACATCAACGAGAACTTCCATCACCACATTCTCACCATCGAAGACCCTATCGAATTCGTCCACGAGAACAAGCGCTGTCTGGTGAACCAGCGGGAAGTACACCGCGATACCAAGAGCTTCAGCAACGCCCTGCGCTCGGCACTGCGGGAAGACCCGGACATCATTCTGGTAGGCGAGATGCGTGACCTCGAGACCATTCGTCTGGCCATGACGGCCGCCGAAACCGGCCACCTGGTGTTTGGTACCCTGCACACCTCGTCGGCAGCCAAGACCATCGACCGTATCATCGATGTTTTCCCCGGTGCGGAGAAAGACATGGTGCGCTCCATGCTCTCCGAATCCCTGCGGGCGGTTATCTCCCAGACCCTGCTCAAGCGCATTGGTGGCGGCCGGGTGGCGGCACATGAGATCATGATGGGCATTCCGGCGGTGCGTAACCTCATCCGTGAGGACAAGATCGCCCAGCTCTACTCGGTGATCCAGACCGGGATGACCCACGGCATGCAGACCATGGATCAGAGCCTCAAGCAGCTGGTGAGCCGCGGCGTGGTGGCATCCCTCGATGCCAAGGCCAAGGCCGTCGATCCCAACAGCGTTTAAGAGCGTCGAACCCAGGGAGGGATAAATGATGAATCTGGATGAATTGCTGACCGAACTGGTCGAACGAAAGGGCTCGGATCTGTTTGTGACGGTGGGCTCGCCGCCCACTCTCAAGGTCAATGGTCATCTGGTGTCGCTGGGGGGCGAGGCGCTTGACAAGAAGGGGGCGCTGACGCTGGTCAGGGATACCCTCAGCAGCGATCACTTCGAGCGCTACATCCGTACCAAGGAGGCCAACTACGCCATCTATCGCGAGGCGCTTGGCCGTTTTCGGGTCAGCGCCTTCTGGCAGCAGGAGCTGCCCGGCATGGTGATACGGCGCATTGAGACCCGTATCCCCACCTTTGAAGATCTGCAGTTGCCCAACATCCTGCAGGAGGTCGCCATGGCCAAGCGGGGGTTGGTGCTGTTTGTCGGGGCCACCGGGGCGGGTAAGTCCACCACCCAGGCGGCGATGATCGGCTATCGCAACCAGCATGCCGATGGCCATATCCTGACGGTGGAAGACCCGGTGGAGTTCGTCCATCAGCATGGCCGCAGTCTGGTGACCCAGCGTGAAGTGGGGATCGATACCGAGTCGTTCGATGTGGCGCTGAAGAGCTCGCTGCGTCAGGCGCCGGACGTGATCCTGATCGGCGAGATCCGCAGTCAGGAGACCATGGAGTTTGCCCTGCAGTTTGCCGAGACCGGTCACCTTTGCCTCGCCACTCTGCATGCCAACAACGCCAACCAGGCGCTGGATCGGATCCTCCATCTGGTGCCGCAAGACAAACATCGCCAGTTCCTGTTCGATCTCTCCTTCAACCTGAAAGCCATCGTTGCCCAGCAACTGGTGCCAAGCATGGATGGCAAGCGGCGTTTTGCCGCGTTCGAGGTGCTGCTCAATACCCCGCTGATCACCGACATCATCCGCAAGGGTGAGATGCACCGCCTCAAAGAGGTGATGACCAAATCCACCGAACTGGGCATGCAGACCTTCGATCAGGCGCTGTTCAGCCTGTTCTGTGCCGGCCAGATTGGCTACAGTGAGGCCCTCGCTCATGCCGACTCGGCTAATGATTTGCGTCTGCAAATCAAGCTCTCTGGTCAGGATACGCTTGGCTCCGGCACGCTGGAGAATGTGACGCTGGATGAATGAATCATGGGGCCGTTTTGTCGTTCGGCCCCTCGCCATAAAGGAACGTTATGCTGATTGTGGTTTCCCCGGCCAAGACGCTGGATTACGAGTCACCGCTGGTGACCTCCCGTTTCACCCAACCCGAGCTGCTGGATCACTCTGCCGAACTGATTAGCCGGGCCCGCCAATTGAGCCCGGATCAGATTGCCAGCCTGATGAAGATCAGTGACAAGTTGGCGGGCCTCAACGCCGCCCGGTTTGCAGAGTGGCAGCCAGATTTTACCCCTGCCAACGCCCGTCAGGCGCTGCTGGCCTTCAAGGGGGATGTCTACACCGGATTGGCGGTAGAGGATTTCAGCGAGGCCGATTTTGACTTCGCTCAGGCGCACCTGCGGATGCTCTCCGGCCTCTATGGCGTGCTGCGCCCCCTCGATCTGATGATGCCTTACCGGCTGGAGATGGGGACCAGGCTCGACAATAGCCGCGGTAAGGATCTCTACCAGTTCTGGGGGGAGGTGATCACTCACCACCTCAATGATGCGCTGGCCGCACAGGGTGATGAGGTGCTGATCAATCTGGCCTCCGACGAGTATTTCAAGTCGGTACGGCCCAAGAGCCTGAAAGGGCGGATCGTCACGCCGGTGTTCAAGGATGAGAAGAACGGCCAGTTCAAGATCATCAGCTTCTACGCCAAGAAGGCGCGCGGCATGATGGCCCGCCATATCATCAAGCACCGTCTGACCGAGGTGGAGCAGCTGACCGGTTTCAACGCCGAGGGCTACTATTTCGTGCCGGAAGAGTCGGATGCCAATACCCTGATGTTTAAACGCGCCAAAAATTAATTACAAAAAGAGGGAACTAATCTTTCGACCCGCGGGTCTGAATATGTGAATCCTCTGTTGTAAGCACTTTTTATTCGCCGACGTTTGATACGTCGGCTTTTTTATTGCCGTTTTTATTGTCCATCGATTGCCTTCGCCGGGCCTATGTGGTTCAGATAGACTCAAGACAGGGAGTGAGTTGTCGCGAGGTGAATATGGAACAGAAAAATGCCATTCGGCAGCTTGCCGTACCTTGGGCTCCGTCCCGCCAGCTACCGCCCGGTCTGGTTGTGGCCGAGTTGCATCAGGATCTCTGGAGTGACTCCCTGACCATCATGCTGGGACGGGCGCGCAGTATCGATCTGCCCCCGCAAATCCTCTGCCGGGTCTATTTCCGCCACATCTATGCCCTGCGGGTGATCGAGGATTGCGATCTGGCCGAGGGGAAGGATAGCCACGCCATCGAAGAGCAGATCCAGCTCATCACCCCATCCCGTTTTGCCAGCTGGTTTCATCAGGAGTCGGACGGCCTGCATCTGGACGAAGATCTGCAGCACTATCGCATCTCGACCTGGGATTATTGCGCCGATGTGCTGACCTCCTCGGCACCGGAACTGCAGTTCCTGCCCCAGAGCGAGTAGCCAGCGGTCACGTCAGAGGCGAAGGGGATCCTTCGCCTCTTGTGTTTGTGGAGGTGCAGAGCGTGCGATGCTCAGGTCACTCTGCCAGAGGGGGCCTGTTGTGTTGGCACAAAAAAAGCGCCTCAGAGGAGGCGCGGGGAAAAAGACAGATTGGAAGCGTCACATGGGTGCTACTTGAATCAGCGAATGAGCCGTGCCATTCAAGTATGAAGCCATCATGCCAAGCTCAATCTGAAGGTGTTCTGAGGCGATTCTTCATTTTCTGTTCATCTTGTCAGTAAACACCGACCACTGGCTGAAAGCCTTTTCATTTCTGCGGCCAGAGGATGTGCAACTGGAGCATGAACAACACACAGGTTTACGGTGCCAGCTCGAAAGCCGTGCCTGTTTGTTCCAGAGCCAGCAACCAGCGCTTGATGGGAATGCCGCCTGCATAGCCGGTCATATCGCCGCTGCGTCCGATCACCCGATGGCAGGGTACTATGATGCTGAGCGGATTGCGGCCATTGGCAGCGCCCACCGCTCGCACCGCCTTGGGATTGCCGATGGATTGGGCTATCTCGAGGTAGCTGACGGTCTCGCCATAGGGAATATCGCACAAAGCGTTCCACACCGTTTGCTGGAACGGGGTGCCCCGAGCGGCCATGGGCAGGTCGAAAAGCTGCAACTTCCCGGCGAAATAGGCGTCGAACTGGGCAAGATAGGGGGCCAGCGCCTTGTCATCCCGTTGCCAGTCAGCTTGCGGCATGACGGGCCGCTCCCCGTGCATAAACTCGACGTGGCGCAGGCCATCCTGATCGATAGCGACCAGCAGGGGGCCTCGGGCGCTGTCGCAAAAACTGTATCTCATCGGCTGACATCCTTTGTAGGCTGGAGGCTCAGTCCAGAACCGGCTTGCCGCGGGCGGATTTGATATCCCCTTTGCGTTTCTTGGCATCGACCCGTTTGCGCTGGGAGCTGCGGGTCGGCTTGGTGGCATGACGAGCCTTGGGGCGCCAGGCTGCTTTCTTCAGCAACTCCACCAGACGGCTCATCGCCTCCTTGCGGTTCATGTCCTGGCTGCGATGGCTCTCGACCCGGATCATGATAAAGCCGTCGTGTACCCGGCTGTCGCTCAGCTTGTCGAGACCCTCCTTGTAGAGGGGCGTCAGGCTGGGAGAGCTGCGGTAATCGAAGCGCAACCAGACGGCGGAGTCGGTCTTGTTGACGTGTTGTCCGCCATTGCCCTGTGCCCGCATGGTCTGGAATTGCAGCTCATGCCAGGGAATCGTGACGCTGTTGGAGATAACTAACATGCTGTTTTGCTCTTGTTTGGTGCATACCCGCTGGCCGCTGCAGCATGGTGCCTCATTATGGGGCGCACTGGCCGGTTATGGGGATGTGCCTGGCGAATGGCGCTGGCATTAAACTCTATCTATATGAAATAAAACAATAAAAATACTTGGCATAAGAATTGAAACCCGATTCATGACACACCATGGATTGGGAGCAACCAGATGAAGCTGATTAGTGCGATTATCAAACCGTTCAAGTTGGACGATGTCCGCGAGGCGATTGCCAACCTGGGGGTGGAAGGGCTGACCGTGTCCGAGGTCAAGGGATTTGGCCGCCAGAAGGGACACACCGAATTATACCGGGGAGCCGAGTATCAGGTCGACTTCCTGCCCAAGGTGAAGCTGGAGATTGCCACCGCCGATGATAACGTGGAAGGGGTGATCGAGGCGATCTGCAAGGCGGCCTATACCGGCAAGATCGGCGACGGCAAGATTTTTGTCTACGACTTGCTGCAGGCGGTGCGCATCCGCACCGGCGAGAGTGACGACGAGGCGCTGTGATGAATTGCATCCGTGACGTGCAGATCTGCTGACCTCCCGACCTCGGGGAATCCCGATGGGGTGAGCGCTTATTGAAGCCTGATTAACAGAATGTGTTGGTCAGAAGAGGCCGGATGGGATTCCATCCGGCCTCTTTAATTTTATTGGCGATTAAATATGTGAAGTACGATGGCAAGCGTTCTTGATCCGCTTATAAGATGTATGCAGAATGCAAACGGCAATCGTTATCACTCTGTATAGCTAATCAAGGAATGGATGATGAAAATGAAGATGTTGGCACTGGCTTTCTCTGCGTTGGCTGCTCAGTCGGCATTGGCGGCCGGGGAAGTGAATGTCTACTCCAACCGGCAGGATGAGCTGATCAAGCCCATCATCCAGCAGTTCGAGAAGGAATCGGGCATCAAGGTGAACGTGGTGTTCGCCAAAGAGGGGTTGAACGAGCGTCTGGAGCGGGAAGGCAAACTCTCTCCGGCCGACCTGATGCTGACCGTCGATATCAGCCGTCTGACCGATCTGGTGGACAAGGGGCTGGTGCAGCCGGCGGACAGCAAGATCCTGCAGGAGAACATCCCCGCCATCTATCGTGATCCGGAGAATCGCTGGTTCGCCCTGACCACCCGGGTGCGCGCCATCTACTCCAGCAAGGATCGTCTCGGCAAGCTCGACACCATCAGCTACGAAGATCTGGCCAAGCCGGAATTCAAAGGGAAAATCTGCACCCGCAGCGGCAAGCATGAGTACAATGTGGCGCTGGTCTCCTCGATGATTGCCCATCACGGCATGGCCGAGACCAAAACCTGGCTGGAAGGAGTCAAGGCCAACCTGGCGCGCAAACCGCAGGGCAACGACCGGGATCAGGTCAAGGCGATCAAGGATGGTATCTGTGACGTGTCGCTCGGCAACAGCTACTATCTGGGCGCCATGTTGAAAGATCCGGCGCAGAAGTCCTGGGCGGATGCGGTTTATATCAACTTCCCGAATCAGGCTGACCGCGGTGCCCACGTCAACGTGAGCGGCGTGGCCATGACCAAGTATGCCAAGAACAAGGCCGAGGCCCAGAAGCTGATGGAGTTCCTCGCCGGCGATACCGCCCAGCACATGTATGCGGACGTGAACGCCGAGTATCCGGTCAAGGCCGGGGTCGAGCCTTCCGCCATGGTCAAGTCCTGGGGCAGTTTCAAGTCTGACGCACTACCGGTCAGCGATTATGCCAAGCACCGCAAGGACGCCTTGCAGTTGCTGGATGAAGTGAAGTTCGACTTGTAATCAGATGGGGCCAACGGCCCCATCAACCTCTGTGGTCTCATGAAAAATTTTGGATGGATGACCGGCAGCTGGGCCATCGCCCTGCTGCTGGGTTTACCGGTTATAGCCCTGCTTTTCTCAGCCTTCTCGGCTGAGGGAGATCTGTTTCGTCACCTCGCCGATACCGTGCTGCTCGATTATCTGGCCAATACCCTTGGGCTGGTGGTCGGCGTGGTGCTGCTCAGCCTGCTGTTTGGCGTGCCAACCGCCTGGCTGGTGGCCATGTGTCAGGTACCGGGGAGGCGCGCCCTGCAGTGGGCGCTGATGCTGCCGATGGCGATGCCCTCCTATATCGTTGCCTATGTCTATACCGACCTGCTCGACTACTCGGGCCCGCTACAGGCCGGGTTGCGCACACTCTTTGGCTGGAACACTCCGGCCGATTACTGGTTTCCTGCCATTCGCTCCCTTGGCGGCGCCGCCTGGGTGCTGGCTTTGGTGTTGTTTCCCTATGTCTATCTGCTGACCCGCGCCTCCTTTCTGGAGCAGTCGGTCAGCCTGATCCACTCCAGCCGCTTGCTCGGTTGTACCCCCTGGCAGAGTTTTCGCCGCCTCAGCCTGCCGCTGGCGCGCCCCGCCATCATGGTGGCGGTATCGCTGGTGGCGATGGAGACGTTGGCTGACTTCGCCACCGTCCACTTCTTTGCCATCAATACCCTGACCACGGCGGTCTACGACACCTGGCTCGGCTATGGCAGTCTGGCCACCGCGGCCAAACTCTCCTGCCTGATGCTGCTGGCAGTGGTACTGCTGATCGCGCTAGAGCGCCGCTCTCGCAGCCGGCAGCAGGTGTTCCAGAAGTCCATGGGTCATGAGCAGCCGCTGCGCTACCCGCTCAAGGGGATTCGCCGTTGGCTGGCTGGTCTCTGGTGCTGGGGTCTGGTGCTGGCCGGCTTCGGCCTGCCGTTCGTCATCCTGCTTGATTACGGGGTGCGCTACTTCGAGTTGTCGTGGACGCCGGAGTTCGTCCGCTTTGCCGGTAACAGTCTGCTCATCTCGGCGCTAACCGCCCTGCTAGCGATGGGGATTGCACTGCTGCTGGGCTTCTTCCGCCGTCTCGATGGCGGGATCAAGAGTCTGCTGCCCCTGCGCATCGCCGCCATGGGATACGCCATGCCGGGGACCGTGCTGGCCATCGGCGTGCTGGTGCCGCTCACCGCCCTCGACTTTGCCATCAACGATCTGGCCGAGTGGTTGGGGCGTCAGGGGCCGGGGCTGCTGCTGACCGGCACCATCACCGCCATCGTGTTCGGCTATCTGGTGCGCTTCGTGGCCATCGCCATCGGCTCGGTGGAGAGCAGCATGGGCAAGATCTCTCCCAGTCTCGACATGGCGGCCCGCTCCCTGGGGCAGGGTGATGGCGGCATGCTGCGGCGGGTGCACCTGCCGCTGGTGCGCCGCGGTCTGTTTGCCGGTGCCATGCTGGTGTTTATCGAATCCATGAAGGAGCTGCCTGCGGCGCTGCTGCTGCGGCCGTTCAACTTCGACACCCTGGCGACCCACGTCTACCAGTTCGTCTCGGACGAGATGCTGGAGCGCGGCGCGCTGGGCGCCATCGTTATCGTGCTGGTGGGGCTGTTGCCGCTGATCTGGGTCAACCGCACTCTGGACAGTCCGGGCCACTGAGTCGCCACGTCGGCCAATGAAATTGCATGTGGTGCGCTGAACCGAAAGGCAGCGCGCCGCCAGAAACGAGAGGAAGTCAGCCTTGTCCTGTTTGCAGGTTGAAAATGTCAGCTGCCGTTACAACGGTCGCAATGTGCTGGAACAGCTCTCCCTGACGGTGGCAGACAACGAGATCGTCTGTTTGCTGGGAGCGAGCGGCTGCGGCAAAACCACGCTGCTCAAGGCCATCGCCGGCCTGCTGCCGCTGGCAGAGGGTACGATCCGCCTCGGCGATACCCTGCTCGACGGGGCGGATGCCAGCGTGCCGCCCGAGGCGCGCAATATCGGGATGATCTTTCAGGATTACGCCCTCTTCCCCCACCTGACGGTGGCCGACAACGTCGGTTTCGGTCTGACCCGACTCGATCACCGAGCCCGCCAGCAGCAGGTGGACGAGGCGCTGGCGCTGGTCAATCTGCAGGGGCTGGGGGATCGTTATCCGCACCAGCTCTCCGGTGGCCAGCAGCAGCGGGTGGCCATCGCCCGGGCGCTGGTCTGCAAGCCGCGGCTGATGCTGCTGGATGAACCCTTCTCCAACATCGACACCCAGGTGCGGATGAAGTTGATCCTCGAGATCCGCGCCCTGCTCAAGCAGCAGGGGATCGGCGCCATCTTCGTCAGCCACAGCAAGGAGGAGGCATTCGCCTTCGCCGATCGGCTGGCGCTGTTTCGCGCCGGTCACATCGAGCAGGTGGGCCAGCCGGAGCAGCTCTATCGCCGCCCGCAAAACCGCTTCGTGGCGGAGTTTCTCGGCGGGGTCAACTATCTGGCCGCCGAGGTGGTGGACAGCCACTGCGTGCAGACGGCGCTCGGGGTCATCTGTGGCAGCGAACCCCATGGTCGTGCGGTGGGCGAGCAGTTGCAGTTGATGCTCAGACCCCAGCAACTGCTGCTGGAGAGCGCCGCAGAGGGCGAGCTCAAGGTGGTGGAGCAGCAGTTCCTCGGCCACCATTGCCGGGTGCTGTTCGAGTGTGGCGATCTGCAGCTGGAGGCGAGCATTGGCGAGCCCCTTGAAGGGATGCGGGCACGGATCAAGGTCGCCCCTCATGGGCTGGTGTTGTTCGACCCTTTACCCTGAACGCGTGATATCGTCGTGAAATCAAAGAACTGGAACAACTCTGGTTTATAATCGCGCAACGCTAATAGCCCGTAACGCTAACGCCTACTCAGGGGAGAGATATATGAAAGCCCAAGCCGGGATCTGCGCAGAGCCGAATCTGCACGCCCTCTATCTGATGTTCAATCGCACCGGCGATGCCGCCGAACTGGCCGGCCGTCTGGCCAAGTTGCCTGCCCTGTGGCAGGCGGTGGCCGCCGATTTCCCCGATGCCGGTTTCAGCGGGCTGGTTGCCGTTGGCGCCGATGCCTGGGATGGTCTCTACCCTGCCGCCCGTCCGCCCCAGTTCCGTAGCTTTATGGCGCAATCCGCCAACGGTCAGGAAGCGCCCAACACCCCGTTTGATCTCTTTATTCAGCTGCGTGCCGATCGGGTGGATGTACTGCACCACGTCGGTCACCGCGTGATGGCGCTGCTGGCCGGACTGGTCGAGCTGGCCGAAGAGGTGCGCGGTTTCCGCAATCTGGATTGCCGTGACCTGACCGGTTTCGTCGATGGCACCGAGAACCCGCAGGATGAGCATCGCGCCGAAGTGGCGTTGTTGGCCGATGGCGAGTTTGCCGGTGGATCCTACATTCACGTCCAGCGCTGGGTCCACGCCATGAGCGACTGGGAGAAGCTGGCGCAAAAAGAGCAGGAAGACATTATCGGTCGCACCAAGCCCGACAACATCGAGTATGAGTCTGCCGCCAAGCCGCTGACCGCCCACATCAAGCGGGTCAACCTCAAGACTCCGAAAGGGGAGTCTATGGAGATCCTGCGCCAGAGCATGCCCTGGGGCACCATGCGCGAGCAGGGGCTCTACTTCATCTCCTGCTGCCGCACACCGCAGCACTTCAACGCCATGCTGGCCAGCATGTACAAGGGGGAGGGCAGCCACTTCGATCACCTGCTGCGCTTCACCAAGGCAGTGACCGGCGCGGCTTTCTTCGCCCCATCGGAAGGCTTTTTGATGGCACAGGGCAAATAAGCCCGCCTGACGAAGCTGCAGAAAACAAAAATCCCGGCCTTGGCCGGGATTTTTCGTTCTGGCGTGATCGCTATGACGCGGTGGCCACCATTACGGGGTCTGTTCGAACAGCTCGAGTGCGGAGAGGTAGAGCTCTTCGATATCGGTATCGCTGGTCGGGGTGATGAAGATGGTGTCATCACCGGCGATGGTGCCGAGGATCCCCTCTGCCTTGCCGAGGGAGTCGAGCAGGCGGGCGATCAGCTGGGCCGCGCCCGGGCTGGTGTGGATCACCACCAGTGCGCCGTTGTGGTCGACGTCCAGTACCAGATTCTTGAGCGGGCTGGAGGTGGTGGGCACGCCCAGCTCCACCGGCAGGCAGTAGACCATCTCCATCTTGGCATTGCGAGTGCGAACGGCGCCGAAGCGGCTCAGCATGCGCGATACCTTGGACTGGTTGATGTTCTCGAAGCCCAGCTCTTGCAGGGCGGTGACGATCTCTGCCTGGGAGCCAAAGCGCTCTTCTTTCAGCAAGGCTTTAAAGGCCTTGGCCAGTTTTTCTTGCTTGTCGTTGTGTTTCATCTTGGTCTCACGAATGAGGAGGTGTGGCGGCCTGTGTGACACAGGCGGCAGATACGAACAGCGAGGCCATTTTGCATTCATATGCCGTTTTTTGCAAGGAAGCGGCGCTTGTTCTGCATATTGATTCAAAAATGGCTTGCATCAACCTCTATTAGGGATAGAATCGGGATGAAATTTTGAAAACTTATTCAATTGGGCTGTATGGGTATTGAATTAATAGGTATCGAGAAATCCTGGCACAAGGTGCCGGTTCTGCAACAGGTCAGCTTTCGGACATCCCCCGGTGAAACCTTGGTGTTGCTGGGCCCGAGCGGTGCTGGCAAGAGTTCCCTGCTACGGATGATGAACCTGCTGGATACCCCGGATGCGGGTGTTCTGCGGATTGGCGAAAGTGAATTTTCTTTCCCGAACGCCCTCTCTGCTGCCGAATTCAACCGCCAGTCCCAACTGCTGCGTCGCAAGGTGGGTATGGTGTTCCAGCAGTACAATCTCTGGCCACATCTCACTGTGATGGAGAATCTGATTGAAGCGCCGGTCAAGGTGCTCGGCATGAGCAAGGAGGCCGCCATCGAGAAGGGGGCCTATCTGCTGGCCCAGTTGCAGCTGGCCGACAAGCGCGATGCCTGGCCTGCCCGTCTCTCCGGCGGTCAGCAGCAGCGGGTGGCCATTGCCCGTACCCTGATGATGGACCCGGAAGTGCTGCTGTTTGACGAACCGACTGCCGCGCTGGATCCCGAGATCACCAAAGAGGTGGCCGAGATTATCCGCAACCTGAGCCAGACCGGCATTACCCAGGTGGTGGTGACCCACGAGGTCGATTTTGCCCGCAAGGTGGCCAGTCAGGTGATTTATCTGGAGAAGGGGCGGATCATCGAATCCGGCACCGCCGCCATTTTCCAATCCCCGCAAACCAGCCGGTTTGCCGAATTCTTGATGCATTGATATTGAATCGATAAGGAAGCTGTCATGAAAAAGAGTCTGTTGTTGGTTGCTGCCATGGGTCTGTTGAGTACCTCGGTCATGGCCAAAGAGATCAAGTTCGCCACCGAGGCCACCTACGCGCCGTTCGAATACCTGGATGACAAGAACGAGTTTCAGGGTTTTGACATCGATCTGGCTCGCGCCATCTGCGAGCAGGCCAAGCTGGAGTGCAGCTTCCACAACCAGGCCTTTGACAGCCTGATCCCCAGCCTGAAATTCCGTCGCTATGATGCCGCCATCGCCGCCATGGACGTGACTCCGGAGCGCTCCGCGCAGGTCGATTTCTCCGACATCTACTACGAGAACTCGGCAGTATTCGTCGCCAAGAAAGATGCCTTCAAGGGGCCGGAAGAGATGGTCGACAAGACTGTCGGTGTGCAGAACGGCACCTCTCACCAGTCCTATCTGGTGGATAACTGGGTGAGCAAGGGTCTGCTGACCGTGCCTTATGCCAGCTACCAGAGCGCCTTCCTCGACATGATGAATGGCCGTACCGACGGTGTGTTTGCCGATACCGCCGTTGCTGCCGACTGGCTGAAGCAACACAAGGAGTATGCGGTAGTGGGTACGCCGGTGACCGATGCCAAGTACTTCGGTACCGGCTTTGGCATCGCGGTCGCCAAGGGCAATCAGGAGCTGCTGACTCAGCTGAACAAGGGGCTGGCCGAGATCAAGGCCAACGGCACCTATCAGAAAATCTTCGACAAATACTTCGCGCAGTAAGCCATGTTGAGCCTGTTGTTGGATGCAGCCTGGATGACCCTCGGGCTGGCCTTGGCATCACTGGTCGGGGGCATGGTGTTGGCACTGGCGTTCAGTGCCGCCGAGCTCAGCAAGCAGCGTGCGCTGGTGTGGCCGGTGGCCACTCTGACCACGCTGATCCGTGGCCTGCCCGAGTTGCTGGTGGTGCTGTTCATCTACTTCGGCTCGACCCAGGTGCTGTTCCTCATCACCGGCGAGTATGTGGAGTTCAGCCCGTTTGCCTGCGGCGTGCTGGCGCTCTCCCTGCTGTTTGCCAGCTATGCGACCCAGACCCTGCGGGCGGCACTCAATGCAGTGCCTGCCGGGCAACGGTTGGCGGCGATGGCGCTGGGTCTTGGCAAGGGCCACATCTTCTTTCGTATCGTGTTGCCGCAGGCGTGGCGTCACGCCCTGCCGGGCCTCGGCAACCAGTGGCTGGTGCTGCTGAAAGACACCGCGCTGGTGTCGCTGATCGGGGTCAACGAGATGATGCGTCAGGCGCAGATGGCCTCGGCCAGTACCTATGAGCCGTTCACCTGGTATGCCGCCGCCGCCCTCATCTATCTGGCTATCAGTTTGGTGAGCGAGTACGGCCTCGGGCTCGCTGCCCGCTACACCCGCCGCTACGGAGGCTAACTGATGCAAGAGTATCTCGTTACGTTGCTGGGCGGTCTGGTCACCACACTGGAGCTGACTCTGTTCAGCCTGCTGCTGGGGATAGCTCTGGCGGCCCTGATGACCTGGGTGCTGGAGCTGCGCCTGCCGGTGGCGACCCAGCTGGTGCAGCTGTGGGTGCTGATCTTTACCGGTACGCCGCTGCTCATTCAGATCTTCCTGATTTACTACGGGCCGGGGCAGTTCGAGTGGCTGAAAGCCAGCCCGCTCTGGCCGCTGCTCAAGCAGCCTTGGTTCTGCGCCGTGCTGGCACTGGGTCTCAACACGGCGGCCTACTCCACCCGGTTGTTCAAGGGGGCGCTCGATGCCATCCCGGCCGGTGAGGTGGAAGCGTGCCGGGCGCTGGGTTTCTCCTCCGGGCAAACCCTCTGGATGAAGGTGCGCCACGCGGCCCGTCATCTGGTGCCTGCCTACTCCAACGAGGTGATCCTGGTGCTCAAGGGGAGTTCCCTCGCCAGTACCATCACCATCATGGACATCATGGGGCTGGCGCAGGGGTTGAATGCCCAGACCTACGATACCCTGGCGGTGTTCGGGGTGGCTGGCGGGCTGTATCTGGCGATGAACGGATTGTTAACAATTGGTTTTCGCTGGTGTGAAAAACGGGCGTTGGCATTTCAATCCTGAAACCTTCATAACTACCTCTTTATGGTAAGGAGAAGTGCAGAAAAACTGTGCTTCTCCTCCAACTTTTTGTATTTCCCTCCAATTTTTGCTCCCGCGTGTTTCGTGGCTCACAGAACCCGTGACTGCAACTGTTATCAGATTGTTTTTTATGGGGGGATCCATTAAGGTTGGGCGCACAACAAGAAACAACCTTAAACCTACGCTTAAACATGGAGTTGATCATGAAAGTTGCCGTTCTGGGTGCCGCTGGTGGCATCGGTCAAGCCCTCGCTCTGCTGTTGAAAAACCGTCTGCCGGCTGGCTCCGAGCTGAGCCTGTATGACATCGCCCCGGTCACCCCGGGTGTGGCCGTTGACCTCAGTCATATTCCTACCGACGTCGCCATCAAGGGCTTCTGCGGTGAAGATCCGACTCCTGCGCTGGTTGGGGCCGATGTGGTGCTGATCTCCGCCGGTGTGGCACGCAAGCCGGGGATGGATCGCTCCGACCTGTTCAACATCAACGCCGGTATCGTCAAGAATCTGGTCGAGAAGTGCGCGGCCACTTGTCCGAAAGCACTGATCGGCATCATCACCAACCCGGTCAACACCACTGTGGCCATCGCCGCCGAAGTGCTGAAGAAAGCCGGTGTCTATGACAAGCGCCGTCTGTTCGGTGTCACCACCCTGGACGTGATCCGCGCCGAGACCTTCGTGGCCGCCGCCAAAGGGCTGAACATCGACAAGGTTCGCGTCAACGTGATCGGTGGTCACAGTGGCGTGACCATTCTGCCGCTGCTCTCCCAGATTGAAGGCGCCTCCTTCACTGCAGAAGAAGTGGCTGCCATGACCAAGCGCATCCAGAATGCCGGTACCGAAGTGGTGGAAGCCAAAGCCGGTGGCGGTTCTGCGACCCTCTCCATGGGTCAGGCGGCTTGCCGTTTCGGTCTCTCCCTCATCAAGGGTCTGCAGGGTGAAGCCAACGTTGTTGAGTGCGCCTACGTGGAAGGCAACGGCGAGCACGCCACCTTCTTCGCGCAGCCGGTACTGCTGGGCAAGAACGGCGTCGAAACCGTACTGGATTACGGCAAGCTGAGCGCGTTCGAGCAAGAAGCGATGGAAGGCATGCTGGCTACCCTGAAAGCCGATATCCAGCTGGGTGTCGATTTCGTCAAGTAAGCGGGTCAACCGTGCCAACAAGGGAGCTTCGGCTCCCTTTTGTATTGATGAGATCCGCCCGGCAGGCTAAGGGGATGGGGGTTGGTGCCGATAACAGAGTGCAGCAGGAGATCCTTATGATGAAACCCCTTACCCTTCTCGTTCTTGTCGGTGCATTCAGCGCGCCCCTCTATGGTGCCGAGGCGGTATCGGCTGCCGTATCGAGCGATGCGCCAGCGGTCAGTGCCTCGATGCCGACTGAAAGCAGCGCTGCGGTGGCAACGGCGCCTGTCTCTGCGACTACACCTACGCCCTCTGAGGCTGCCCCCGTCTTGCTCCCGGCCGAGCCGACCACACCGGTCGCCAGCAGTGGCGAGGGTGCTGCGCCGCTGCCACAACCGGTGGAACCCGCTGCTGCGGTTGCACCTCCCGCGCCACTGGCCGCTGGCGAGTTGCAGGCGGTGCCGCTCTATCGTCAGGACGAACTGCTCAACTGGATTGAGCAGGGGCGTCATCTCACTCAGGTGAAGCAGGATCGCTGTCAGTTGACTCAGGATATCGAAGCGCGCGCCTCGGTGATGAAGATCCCGGCCTATCAGTACCTCTGGGGGGATATGTTGGCATGGGGCGTCTGTACCAAGCCCAATGCCGAACTCGGAGTGCAATATATGTGGGAGGCGGCCAATCAGGGGTTGGCGCCCGCGCTGGAGCAACTGGGCCGCTACTACTGGAAAGGAACCCTGGTGCAGAAGGATCTGGTGCGTGCCGAGACTCTGATGCGCGAGGCGGCCAGCCTCGGTTTTCTGCGCGCCCGCATCGAGTGGGTCGAGATGCTGTTGCAGGGGATGGGCAGCCCGCTCGATTATGAGGATGCCTACCGTTGGCTCCATGGTGCTGTCATCGGTGACAAGGCGCTGCACCAGAAGGCGGCGAGTCTGCTCAGTCGGCTTGGCAACCGGATGCCGGCCAACGTGGTAGCCCGCGCCAAGGCGATGCACTGATCCAACAAAATGACCCACAGATCTGCATCTGTGGGTCCGGTTCCAGCCGCCGTGCCATGACAGGCCGGAGCCTCCCTCCGTTATATGGCCGCCCGCGCCTTAGAGATCTTGATGGGGGCCAAAAACTTCGTAATGAAGCTGCCCGGCTGATACCCCAGCCGCCAGCAACTGCCGCTTGATCTCTTGCATGAAGCCCACGGGGCCACAGAAGTAGTAGTGGGCCTCTGGCGTGATGCGTTCCTTCACTGCGGTCAGATCCATGGTGCCGGAAAGGTCGTAATCTTCGTCCGGCACATCATTGGCCTCCGGCTCCCGATACCAGACCCGGCTCAGCAAGTTGGGATGCTGGCGGGATTTTTGCTGAATATCTTCCCTGAAAGCGTGCACAGCGCCCTGTTCGCAGGCGTGCAGCCAGGTGATATCGGCCTGATGGCCGCTCGCCAGCAGCTGGTTAAGCATGCTCATCATCGGCGTCACGCCGACACCGGCGGAGAGCAGTACCACCGGAGTCTGGCTGTCGGCTTTCAGATAGAAATCGCCAGTGGGGGGCATCACCTCGATCTTGTCACCCACCTGCAGGTGATCGTGCAGCAGATTGGAGACCTGACCCTGCGGCTCGCGCTTGACGCTGATGCGGTAATCCTGCCCGTTGGGGGCATTGGAGAGGGAGTACTGGCGGATCTCCTGATATTCGAGCTCGGGATGAACCAGCTTAATGCTGAGGTATTGGCCCGGTTTGAAGTCCAATACCGGCTTGCCATCTTCCGGCGCCAGCAGGAAGGAGGTGATGATGGCGCTCTCGGCCCGCTTCTCCTTGATGATGAAGCTGCGGGTACCTTGCCAGCCGCCATCCTGATTGGCCTTCTCCTGATAGATCTCCCGCTCGCGGCCGATGAAGATGTCGGCCAGCACACCATACGCCTTGCCCCATGCCTCCAGCACCTCGTCGGTGACCGCACTTCCGCCCAATTCTTTGAGCGTGGCCAAGAGATGACTACCTACAATGTGATATTGTTCCGGCTGGATCAGGAATCCGGTATGTTTGTGCGCAATCCGCTCGACCGCACCGGCGAGTGCCCCCAGATTGTCGATATTCCTGGCGTAAGCCGCGACCGCATTGAACAGGGCCAACGGCTGGCCGCCACTGCGTTGATGGGCCAGGTTGAAGATATCTTTCAGCTCCGGGTTATGGCTGAACATCCGCTGATAGAAGTGCTGGGTAAGGGCCGGACCTGCTGATTCGAGTAGCGGAATGGTGCTTTTGATGACGGCAACGGTGGTTTGATCTAGCATAGGGGCCTCGTTTTAATTGAACATATAAAATGTCATTTAATAAGTGGCATCCTAGATGTTTATTTGATTTGAATCAATACTCCACTTTTCGCATTGCGCTAATCAGGTTTTATGAGACTAACCAGTTATACAGATTTCGGATTGAGAGCCCTGCTCTATCTTGCCACCCTGCCGGAAGGGGAGTTGTCGAGCGTCGCCAAGGTATCGGCCCTGTATGGCGTTTCCCGCAACCACATGGTGAAGGTGGTCAATCAGCTGGTGAAGCTGGGCTATCTGCAATCCCAGCGGGGCAAGAATGGCGGTATTCGCATGGCTTGCGATCCGGCCACCATCAATATCGGGCAGGTTATCCGTGCGCTGGAAGGCAATCTGGACGGGATCGACTGCGGCTCGCCCGTTTGCCATATCGTCTCGGTTTGTCTGCTCAAGAGTGCGCTGCGAGAGGCAATGGATGCATTTTTGGCGGTGATGGACAGCTATACGCTGCAAGACCTGCTGGCCAACCGTGCCGAGTTGCAACGGGTCTTCGGCGAGTTGATCCCGACCCTGGTGCTGGAGCCGGATGACGAAGACGAACAATGAAAATGAGCAATAGAAAAGGGCTGCCACTGGCAGCCCTTTTTCAATATTGTGAATCTGTATCGGCCCGGTAAGATGCCGGCATGATCCGCGCCATCTTTACCATGTTGTTCTCCACATCGAGGATCTCGATAGGATAACCGGCCAGTCGGATCCCGATGTTGGGCTGGGGGATCTCCTCCAGATATTCGAGGATCAGACCGTTGAGGGTGCGCGGGCCGTCGATGGGCAGGTGCCAGTTCATCTCCTTGTTCAGCTCGCGCACACTGGCCGAGCCTTCCACCAAAAACGTGCCGTCCGGCTGGGGGTGGATCTCGTCGCTCGGCGCGGGCGTCATGGAGGTAGTGAAGTCGCCCACGATCTCTTCCAGAATGTCGTCCAGGGTGATCAGTCCCTGAATATCGCCATACTCATCGACAATCAGGCCGATCCGCTCCTTGTTGCGCTGGAACTTGGCCAGCTGCACGTTGAGCGGGGTCCCTTCCGGAATGAAGTAGATCTCGTCCACTTCCCGCAACAGACTCGATTTGTTGAACAGATCCCGAGCAACCAGTCTCAGGGCATCGCGCGCGTGTAAAAAGCCGACAACGTCATCGATATTGTCGCGATAGAGCAGGATTTTGGTGTGGGCGCAGTGAGCCAGCTGACGCTGGATGCTCTTCCAGTCATCGTTGATGTCGATGGCGTAGATGTCGCTGCGCGGCACCATGATGTCCTCGACCAGCATCTTGTCGAGATCCAGGATGCTGAGCAGCATCTCCTGATGACGCTTGGGGATCAGGTTGCCTGCCTCGTTGACGATGGTGCGCAGCTCCTCGGTGTTGAGGGAGTCATCCTTGTTGGGATTGATCTTCAGCATCTTGAGCAGGCCGCTGGTGATGCCGTTGATCAGCCAGACCAGCGGCGAGAGCGGCACCATCAATCCTTTCAGGATCCAGGAGGCGGGATAGGCGATCTTCTCCGGGAACATGGCGGCCAGGGTCTTGGGGGTCACTTCACCAAACACCAGCACCACCAGGGTCAGGCCGAAGGTGGCGATGGCGACGCCGAGATCACCAAACAGCCGGATGCAGACGATAGTGGCGATGGCTGAGGCGAGGATATTGACCAGATTGTTGCCGATCAGGATCAGCCCCAGCAGGCGATCGGGGCGGGCGAGCAGTTGTTCGACGCGGCGTGCGGCTTTGTGTTTGGTCTGTGCCAGATGCCGCAGCTTGTAGCGGTTGATGGACATCAGGCCGGTTTCGGAACTGGAGAAAAAAGCGGATAGAAGGATCAAGATAACGAGGACAATCAGTAATGTGCTCGTTGAGATGCTGTCCAAAAAGGGCTCCTGTTGGATGGTGTGACGAAAAGAGTAGGGGTCAGCTCAACAACACTTCTTTGACGAAGCGGCTGCCAAAGTAGGCAAGGGTCAGGATGACGCTGCCAATCAGACTGAGCGTGATGACTTTACGGCCGCGCCAGCCATAGGTGTGATGACCCCACAGCAACAGCACGTAGACACACCAGGCAAGAATGGAGAGCACCGCCTTGTGGGATTTGCCCTGGGCGAACATGTCTTCGAGGAAGAAGAGGCCGGAGGCGATGGAGAGGGTCAGCAGCAGCACCCCCGCAGAGATCAGCTGGAACAGCCGTTTCTCCACCGTCATCAGTGGTGGCATGGCTGGCAGATTACTGATTTTTCTCGATTTCAGCTGCTTGTCCAGACAGGCGAGCTGCAGCGCAAACAGACAGGCGATCATCAATACCGAGTAGGCCATCAGCGCGAGGCCGATGTGCAGCAACAGCTGGGGATGGGCCTCCAGATGGGTGATGTAGCGACCCGGGATCAGGGCACTGGCTGCCAGTAACAGGGCCGAGAAGCTGTAGACCACCGGCAGCAGGATCCAGCCGTTGAAGCGGCGGGTGACGCAGGTCATGAAGCAACTGATGATGAGGCTGACCAGCGAGGCAACGTTGAGCATGCTCAGGTTCTGGCCGGAACTCTGCAATACCTCTGAACCGAGGGCGCTGGCATGGGCGATCAGGGCCAATCCGATACAGGCAAACAGGGAGCGCTGTCCCACCGGCTTGGCGCTCAGTAACAGATGCAGGGAGGCGATGATGGCCAGCAGATAAAACGCCAGGGCCAGAACAGAGATTACGATCATAACCAGGTCGTTGTTGCACAAGCTTTTGAGGGTAAGAGGGGCAGTATACCTTGCACGAGAAGTGCTCGCCAGTTGTGCAACGGTCGATCTGCCCATATATAGGGAGAAGGTCCCTGCTGCTGCGGTGCGGTGAATAATCGTCCTCGCGCCCGCTCTGGGTTATAATGCCTCCAATTTATTACGCCAAGAACCGGAATCCGTCATGTTTGAGAATTTGACTGAACGACTCTCGCGCACCTTGCGCAATGTCAGTGGCCGTGGTCGCCTGACCGAAGAGAACATCAAGGAAACCCTGCGCGAAGTCCGCATGGCGCTGCTCGAGGCGGATGTCGCCCTGCCGGTAGTGCGTGATTTCGTGGCGCGCGTCAAAGAGCGCGCAGTCGGGCAGGAAGTGGCCAAATCCCTGAGCCCGGGCCAGGCATTCATCAAGATTGTGCACGGTGAACTGGTCACCGTGATGGGGGAGGCCAACGAACAGCTCAACCTGGCTGCCCAGCCGCCTGCGATCATCCTGATGGCCGGTCTGCAGGGTGCCGGTAAGACCACCACGGTTGGCAAACTGGCCAAACTGCTCAAAGAGCGCAGCAAGAAGAAAGTGCTGGTGGTCAGTGCTGACGTCTATCGCCCTGCGGCGATCAAGCAGCTGGAGACCCTGGCTAGCGACATCGGGGTCGACTTCTTCCCGAGCGACGCCAGCCAGAAGCCGGTCGACATCGCCACCGCCGCCATCGATCAGGCGCGCAAGAAGTTCTATGACGTGGTGATCGTCGATACCGCCGGTCGTCTGCACGTCGATAGCGAGATGATGGCCGAGATCCAGCATCTGCACGCCACCATCAAGCCGGTCGAAACCCTGTTCGTGGTCGATGCCATGACCGGTCAGGATGCCGCCAATACCGCCAAGGCGTTCAACGAAGCGTTGCTGCTTACCGGTGTGATCCTCACCAAGGCGGACGGCGACGCCCGTGGTGGTGCCGCGCTGTCGGTGCGTCACATCACTGGTAAACCGGTCAAGTTTATCGGTATGGGTGAGAAGACTGACGCGCTGGAGCCATTCCACCCGGATCGTCTCGCCTCCCGCATCCTCGGTATGGGCGATGTGCTCTCCCTTATCGAAGAGGTTGAGCGCAACGTCGATAAAGAGAAAGCGGCCAAGCTGGCCAGCAAGGTAAAGAGTGGTAAAGGCTTCGATCTGGAAGATTTCCGCGAGCAGCTGGCCCAGATGCGCAACATGGGCGGCATGATGGGGATGCTCGACAAGTTGCCCGGCATGTCCGGCTTGCCGGATAACGTGAAAGATCAGATGGATGACAAGCTCACTGTACGGATGGAGGCGATCATCAGCTCCATGACGCCCAAGGAGCGAGCCCACCCCGATCTCATCAAGGGTTCCCGCAAACGCCGTATCGCTGCAGGCTCCGGCATGCAGGTGCAGGACGTGAACAAGCTGCTCAAGCAGTTCACCGAGATGCAGCGCATGATGAAAAAAATGTCCGGCAAGGGCGGCATGCGCAAGATGATGAGCCAGATGAAGAACATGATGCCCCCCGGTTTCGGTGGCGGCCGCGGCCCGTTCTGATCCGGCCTGCGTGTTGATGGGGGTCTGCAGCGGCAGGCCCCTTTTCATTGCGGTTCTGCGCAAAAAATGGCTGGCTTGGTTGCAATTATTACGAATCCAAGTAGAATTACGCGGCTTATTTTAAGCTAGGGTCCGCGTGTTTGCGGGCCTTGTTCATTAGATGTTAATGAGGACGATATGGTAACCATTCGTTTACAACGTGGTGGCGCGAAAAAGCGTCCGTTTTACCAGGTAGTAGTTTCTGACAGCCGTTGCGCCCGTGACGGTCGCTTCATCGAGCGCGTTGGTTTCTTCAACCCGGTTGCTGCTGGTTCTGCTGAAAAGCTGAACCTGGACCTGGCTCGTATCGAGCATTGGGTTGCTACTGGTGCCGCTGTTTCTGACCGCGTTGCCAAGCTGATCAAAGACGCTAAAAAAGCTGCTTAATCAGCTAAACGGTAAGGAGTTAAGGTGGAAAAACCTATAGTTCTGGGCACCCTGGGTACCGTTTATGGCATCAAGGGCTGGCTTAAAGTGAACTCCTTCACCGATGTTGCCGAAGCGATTTTCGATTACAACCCCTGGCTGATTAATCAGAACGGGGCGTGGCGTGAAATTCGGGTTTCATCCTGGAAACGTCACAACAAGGGTCTGATCTGCAAGCTCGATGGTATCGATGTGCGCGAAGATGCCCTGGCATTGACCAATGTCGAGATTGGCGTACCCGCCGATCTGTTGCCTGCGTTGCCTGAAGGTGAGTTCTACTGGCGTGACCTGATTGGTTGCTCCGTGATGACCACCAAGGGATACGACCTGGGCAAGGTGACCGAATTGATGGAAACCGGCTCCAACGATGTGTTGGTGGTTGAGGCCAATGTAAAAGATGCCTTTGGTGCAAAGGAGCGGTTGATTCCGTTCCTGGAAGAGCAGGTGATCAAGAATATTGATCTGACTGCTCGAACAATCGAAGTTGATTGGGATCCTGGTTTCTAGTTTCCCGCGCTAACACGGGTGCCGGAGGTTTCTTATGTGGATTGGGGTCATTAGCCTCTTCCCTGAAATGTTCCGAGCCATTACCGAGCACGGGGTAACGGGTCGGGCCGTCAAGAGTGGCCTGCTGCAGATTGAGTGCTGGAACCCCCGGGAGTTTACCCACGATAAACACCGTACGGTCGATGATCGTCCTTATGGTGGTGGGCCCGGCATGTTAATGATGGTTCAGCCGCTGCGTGACGCGATTCATGCAGCCAAGCAAGCGGCGGGAGACGGGGCGAAAGTCATCTATCTCTCTCCTCAGGGACGCAAGCTGACTCAAGCGGGCGTAACCGAGTTGGCGACGAATCAGAAACTGATTCTGGTAGCCGGTCGATACGAAGGTATCGATGAACGCGTGATACAAACCGAAGTCGACGAAGAGTGGTCTATCGGGGATTACGTGTTAAGTGGTGGCGAGTTGCCTGCCATGACCCTGATCGATGCGGTTTCGCGTCTGGTCCCGGGGGTTTTGGGTGATCAGGCCAGTGCCGAGCAAGACTCCTTTACGGATGGCTTGCTGGATCATCCCCACTACACTCGGCCGGAGGTGTTGGATGGATTGGCGGTGCCCGAGGCGCTGACAAGCGGCAATCACGAAGTGATTCGACGCTGGCGTCTCAAACAGTCGCTCGGACGAACCTGGCAAAGAAGGCCGGAACTTATTAACAACCTAGCTCTGACTGACGAGCAAGAATCACTTCTTGCCGAGTATGTCCGCGAAGTGCGTGACAGCGTTAAGTAGAGTTTTCAGTTTATCCTAGGTAAGGAAAGACAATGAGCAAGATTATTCAGCAGCTTGAACAAGAGCAACTGCGTACCGACATCCCGGCTTTTGCCCAGGGCGACACTGTACGTGTTCAAGTTCGTGTTAAAGAAGGTGGTAAAGAGCGTCTGCAGGCTTTCGAAGGCATCGTTATTGCCAAGCGTAACCGCGGTCTGCACTCTGCTTTCACCGTTCGCAAGATCTCCAACGGCGAAGGTGTTGAGCGTGTATTCCAGACTCACTCTCCGCTGATCCACAGTGTAGAACTGAAGCGTCGTGGTGATGTTCGCCGCGCCAAACTGTACTACCTGCGCAACCTGTCCGGCAAAGCTGCTCGTATCAAAGAGAAGCTCAACTAATTCGATTCGAATTGGTGTCGGTATGTCGGCAAATAGCTCGACAGGTAGTGAAAAGGCTCGCCAATGGCGAGCCTTTTTTGTATCCGTCTATTGGCTATCTGGGTGCCGTTACTGGATGACCCGTACTACCGAGTTGTCGCGCCCGAAGGGGCCAGGTACATAGTCATCCGCTGCCCAGTCATTCTCGTAGAGGGTCTCCCCTTCCGGGGTGATGAGCTGGTAGCAATATTCGAAGTAACCCGGGCCGTCGGTCGGCAGATTGAGGGTGGCTTTGAACTCGCCGCTCTTCATGCGTTTCAGCTCGACCGGTTGCCACTGGGTGAACTCACCGATCAGCATCACCTGCTCCGCGCCTGCGGCGGCCTCCTTCTCTACGGCGAAGGTCACCTTGACCTCGGGCTTGGACTTTAAAAACTGTTTGATCAGTGGCATGACGCCTCCTTGTCTGTGAGTTAAAAATGGCTCCTGTCTATTTTTATACCATCATATGACAAAGATGTTGATAAGGCAGATCAAGTCGGCAAGGCAAAATAGCGTTGCAGCAGGCTGTGGGTGAAGTCGATCTTGAGATAGAAGCCGCGCGGCAGGGTCATGATGGGTTGACCATCGCGACCGATGGCTCTTGTCAGTGCCTTGTTGTTGGCGGCCTTGGGCCGCAGTTGCATCACCTGGCCGTGGCGCGCGCTGATCTGCTCCACTTCCCCCAGCACAATCATGTCCATCAGCTCCTCCCAGTCCTGACGCAGTAGCCGATCTTCCTCTTCATTCGGGCTCCACATCAGCGGCATGCCGACCCGCCGCTCGCCAACCGGGATCTCGCGACTGCCTTCCACCGGGATCCAGAGCACCCGGGAGAGCTTGTTGCGCACGTTTGACTCCTCCCAGCGCTGGCCGCTGACGCCGATCAGCGGGGCGACGCAGACGAAGGTGGTCTCCAGCGGTTTGCCCTGAGGATCCACGGGGATCGTCTTGAGCTCGATCCCCAGCTCAGGGAAGTCCTGTTCCGGCTTGCTCCCTGCGCTGGCCCCCAGTTGCAGCTCGATCAACTGACCGACCCACCCCTTGTCACGGCGCAGATCGTTGGGCACCGCGATGCCAGCCTCGGCGGCCAGCTGCGCCAGCGTGAAGCCAGCCATGGCATAGGCGCGGCTCAATAACTCCTGCTCGGATTGGGGATTGCTTGGCATAGTTGGCTCCATCTTGCTCGCCATATTCTAACAGGGGAGGATCCCGAGAAGGATCGCTGTTTTTATAACCGATCCTGAGTGGATAAGATCAAATGCAGAGAATTTGGGGGCTATCAGCTCATCGTGATGATTTTAAAGGGTTTTGTCTGTTTTATCGAGCAGTGATCCTGGCCTGGTTTGACCTCGAAATAGTTGTCCAAGGGTTTGTGCATGATGTTACACACAGTTATCCACAGAAATCTTGGATAAGTGGATGAAAGTGGGTGGAGTCGCTGATATGTTACAAAAAATTGTGAATGCCACCCCATTTTTATCGGGTAAACGGGGTAGATATTGTGCCACTCCTGTGGATAATTTCGCCGCGGTGGATCTTTGAGCAGTTGAACTTGTTCACAATCCGGATCATGGATCTGGCTCTTTGATTGACATGGATCTAGATCCAGTTGTTTTGATTTAACTATTTGTATGATAATGTTTTTTTGTCTTTTTATCTGCGAGATTGCGCGAAAGGTCGCTTTTTGCGTACAGTTAAAAAGTACTGTATATACCCGTTTGCTAACAGCTTTATGCACAGCCTGGGTGGGCAACTTGGGGGCGCGGATCCTTGGATTTGTTTATAAGTATGTTTGAAATTGAAAGTTATTCATGAAACAGGGGATTCACTCCTTGTTTGCTGCCACGGAGTGAATGTGGAACAATCTCCTTATAGATTCAGCCTTTATAAGGTGATCACGTGATTGATGGCGACGGATTTCGTCCCAATGTCGGTATCGTGATCTGTAACCGTGAAGGACAAGTGTTGTGGGCTAAACGCTATGGGCAGCACTCCTGGCAGTTTCCGCAGGGGGGGGTTGATGATGGTGAAACGCCAGAGCAGGCCATGTATCGAGAGCTGTATGAGGAGATTGGCCTCAAGCCCGAAGATGTGACCATCATGGCCACCAGTCGTAACTGGCTAAAGTACCGTTTACCCAAACGTCTTGTCCGCTGGGACAGTTCACCGGTCTGTATTGGCCAAAAGCAAAAATGGTTCCTGTTACAACTTGGTCCGGGCAGGGAATCGCGGATCCAGTTCGGCTGTCATGGCCATCCCGAATTTGACGACTGGCGTTGGGTCAGCTTCTGGTACCCGGTGCGTCAGGTCGTCTCGTTCAAGCGGGAGGTTTACCGCAGGGTCATGAAAGAGTTTGCCCCGCTGGCGATGCCGGTGCCGGCAGTGCAGGTCAACAAGAAGGATGGGCGGCGCAACCGCGCCCGTTAAGGAGCACAGATTAGTTGTTAACGGAACTGAGACGTATCGTCGAGAGCATGGCCGAGGCCAATACCCTCGAGCAGGCCTTGCAGGCATTGGTGAGCCAGACCCGGCACGCCATGGCAGTGGACTGCTGCTCCGTCTATGTCTCGGAACCCGAGGTGCGCCGCTATCGCCTGGCGGCTACCGACGGCTTAGCCCCGTCCGCGGTTGGCAAGGTGACCCTGCCCTACGAGCAGGGCATCGTCGGTCTGGTGGGTCAGCGGGAAGAGCTGATCAACCTGGCTGATGCCCCCGCGCACCCCAGTTTCAAATTCCTGCCCGATGTCGCCGAAGAGGCGTTCCGCTCCTTCCTGGGCGCCCCCATCATGCACCAGCGTCAGGTGGTCGGCATTCTGGTGGTGCAGCAGAAGGAGAGCCGCCGCTTCGATGAGGGGGAGGAGTCCTTTATGGTCACCCTGGCGGCCCAGCTGGCGGCGCGGATCGCCCAGGCGCAGGCCAAGGGGTGGTTGCAGAAGACCGACTGGAGCAAGCCGCTGCGCGGTATTGCCGGGGCCAGCGGTATCGCCATGGCCAAGGCCTGGGTGTGGCGGCCGCGCAAGGCGCTCTCGTCCATCACCCCGCGCAAGGATGAAGACCATGTCAGCCAGCTGGAGCGGCTGGAGCTGGCTGTGGAGGAGGTGCGCCACGATCTGGAGAGTCTGGCACTGCGTTTTCGCGAGAGCTACAGCCAGGATTCGGTGGCGATCTTCGATATCTACCTCCATCTGCTGAACGATCCCGGCTACATCAAGCCCATTCGCAACAAGGTGAGCAAGGAGCACTGGACTGCGGTCTCGGCGGTCAAGCTCATCAGCGATCGCTTGATCGAGCAGTTCAAGGGCATGAAGGATCCCTACCTGCAGGAGCGTTCCACCGACGTGAAGGATATTGCCCAGCGGCTGATCAGCCGACTGGTGCAGAATGAACCGGAACATATCTCCATCGGCGAGCCGGTGGTGCTGGTTGCCGACGAGGTGACCGCCACCATCCTTGCAGAAGTGCCCCGCGAGTATCTGACCGGGGTGGTCTCGCTCAAGGGGGGCACCAACTCCCACGCGGCCATTCTGGCCCGTGCCATGGGGGTCGCCGCCATCATGGGGGTCGATCTGCCCCTAGGCGACATCGGCGGTCGCATGCTGGTGGTCGATGGCTACAGCGGCGATCTCTTCATCGAACCCAATCAGGTGATCCTGACCGAGTATCGTCAGTTGCTCAATGAAGAGCGGGCACTCGATACCCTGGTGCGCAGTGTCGACAACCTGCCATCCGAGACGGCCGATGGTACCAAGGTCTCCCTGTTGCTCAACGCCGGTCTCAGTGCCGACACCGAGATCTCCCTCAATCAGCTGGCGGACGGGGTCGGGCTCTATCGCACCGAGATCCCCTTTATGCTGCAGGAGAGCTTCCCCTCCGAGTGGGAGCAGACTGCCCGCTATCGCGGCATTCTGGAGACCTACCGCAACCGGCCGGTCTGCATGCGGACGCTGGATGTGGGCGGCGACAAGCCGTTACCCTATTTCCCCATCGTCGAGGAAAACCCCTTCCTTGGCTGGCGGGGGATCCGGATCACCCTGGATCACCCCGAACTGTTTCTGGTGCAGCTCAAAGCGATGCTGCGGGCCAGTGAAGGGCTGGACAATCTGGCCATCATGCTGCCGATGATCAGCAGCGTCAGCGAAATCAAGGCCTCCCGCCGTCTGCTGGATCAAGCGTGGCGGGAAGTATCGGAAGAGGCGGCGAGCCGCGATGCGGTGATCCGCTACCCCAGCCTCGGGGTGATGATCGAGGTGCCCTCAGCCCTCTTTATCTTGCCGGAGATGGCGCCGCTCATCGACTTCTGGTCGGTGGGCAGCAATGACCTGACCCAGTACCTGCTGGCGGTGGATCGCAACAACTCCCGGGTTGCCAACATCTACGATGCCTTCCATCCTGCGGTGATCCGCGCTTTGCAACAGCTGGTTGATGCCTCCCATCGCTACCAGAAGCCGGTGTCGGTCTGTGGCGAGCTGGCCGGTGATCCGGTCGGTGTACTGCTGCTGCTGGCCATGGGCTATCGCCGCTTCAGTATGAACACCCACAACATCGCCCGGATCAAGTACGTGCTGCGTCAATCCACCCTGAGCGAGTTGACCGAACTGATGGCCGATGGCCTCAAGCATGACAATCCCCACGTGCTGCGCGGCCTGTTTGCCCGCTATCTGGAGGAGCATGGTTTGGGCGGTTTGCTGCGAGCCGGTCATAAATCGAAACAGAGTGATTGATAATCATGCCTTGTCCCTGCTGACGAATGATCGGAAAATGCGGCTTTTATTTTGACTGGGGCCGCTTATGCAGCACGATGGATATTGGGTTTTCTCGCAGATTGATCCCGTAGCATTCAGTTTGGGACCACTATCGGTACGCTGGTATGGTCTCATGTACCTGTTTGGTTTCGCTTTTGCCATGTGGCTTGCCGGCCGTCGCGCCGATACGCCGAACAGCGGCTGGACTCGCAACGAGGTGTCGGATCTGCTGTTCTACGGTTTCCTCGGGGTGATCCTCGGTGGCCGTATCGGTTACGTGCTGTTCTACAACTTCGATCTCTTCCTCGCGGATCCCACCTATTTGTTCAAGATCTGGACCGGCGGCATGTCGTTCCACGGTGGTCTGATCGGGGTTATCACCGCAATGATCTGGTTTGCCCACAAGACCAAGCGCCACTTCTTCACCGTGGCCGACTTTGTGGCGCCGCTCATTCCGTTTGGTCTCGGCGTTGGCCGGATCGGCAACTTCCTCAACGGCGAGTTGTGGGGGCGGATCACCGATGTGCCTTGGGCCATCATCTTCCCGGAAGCGGGCCCCGAGCCGCGTCACCCTTCCCAGCTCTACCAGTTCGCACTGGAAGGGGTGGTGCTGTTCATCATCCTCAACCTGTTCTGGCGCAAGAACCCGCCGCGCGGCGCCATCTCCGGCATGTTCCTGCTGTTCTACGGCCTGTTCCGCTTCCTGGTGGAGTTTGTGCGCCAGCCGGACAGCCAGCTTGGTCTCTACTTCCAGGAGATCAGCATGGGCCAGATCCTCTCCACCCCGATGATTATCGCCGGTGCCCTGATGATTTGGGTTGCCTACAAGCGTCCGCAGTTGTTCGGTAATGCCATCAAGGAGGCGAAATAATGCGAGCTTATCTCAACCTGATGCAGAAGATCCTCGATGAGGGTACCGTCAAGTCTGACCGTACCGGCACCGGTACCGTCTCCCTGTTCGGCCATCAGATGCGCTTCAATCTGGCGGAAGGCTTTCCGCTGGTTACCACCAAGAAGTGCCACCTGCGCTCCATCATTCACGAGCTGCTGTGGTTCCTTAATGGCGATACCAACACCGCCTACCTGAAAGAGCACGGCGTCAGCATCTGGGACGAGTGGGCCGACGAGAACGGCGATCTGGGGCCGGTATATGGCGCCCAGTGGCGCTCTTGGCCAGCGGTTGACGGGTCTGTCATCGATCAGATCCAGAAGGCGGTGGACGACATCAAGCACAATCCGGATTCGCGCCGCATCATCGTCTCCGCCTGGAACGTGGGCGAGCTGGACAAGATGGCGCTGGCTCCCTGCCACGCCTTCTTCCAGTTCTATGTGGCGGACGGCAAGCTCTCCTGCCAGCTCTACCAGCGCAGCTGTGATGTCTTCCTCGGCCTGCCGTTCAACATCGCCAGCTATGCCCTGCTGACCCACATGATGGCCCAGCAGTGCGATCTGGAAGTGGGTGACTTCGTCTGGACCGGCGGCGATGTGCACCTCTACTCCAACCACATGGAGCAGACTGCGCTGCAGCTTTCCCGTGAGCCGCGCCCGCTGCCGACCCTGGTGATCAAGCGCAAGCCGGACTCCATCTTCGACTACAAGTTCGAGGATTTCGAGATCGAGGGTTATGACCCCCATCCCGGGATCAAGGCGCCCGTCGCCATCTGATAGCAAGGCGCCTCAGGGCGCCTTTTTTATGCAGCTAAATAATTGAAAATTCATTTTATTGATTAATAAGACGGTAGCCAGAGACGAGGAAAAACCTGCTTATAGCAGGTATGTTTTATTTTGCCTTCGGTTTTTTCGTTGTGTTGAGCAGCAAGAAACGATTTTCCATTGGTTGTTGCAGGATATAGACTCAAATCAAAGCAATACGGTGGAAAATTTAACCATGAGTGACGTAATCAAAAAGTTCCTGAAGCTGGAGGCCGCCTCCGGAATTATTCTGATCATGGCTGCCATGCTGGCAATGATTTTAGCCAATACCGCGCTGGCTGGCGGGTATCAGGCGTTTCTCGACACGCCGGTGCAGGTGCGCATCGCAGCCCTCGACATCAACAAGCCGCTGCTGCTCTGGATCAACGATGGCTTCATGGCGATCTTCTTCCTGCTGGTTGGTCTGGAAGTGAAGCGTGAAATGCTGGAAGGGGCGCTTTCGACCCGGGTTCAGGCGACCTTCCCGGCCATTGCAGCGGTGGGCGGCATGCTGGCGCCGGCCTTGATCTACGCCTTTTTCAACTATTCGGACGACGTGGCGCGCGCTGGCTGGGCGATTCCGGCTGCGACCGACATCGCCTTTGCCCTCGGGGTGATGGCGCTGCTCGGCAAGCGGGTGCCGGTGAGCCTCAAGGTATTCCTGCTGGCACTGGCCATCATGGATGACCTCGGCGTCATCATCATCATCGCGCTCTTCTATACCCAGCAGCTGTCGCTGGAGGCGCTGGCTATCGGTATTCTGGCAACCCTCACCCTGCTTTGGATGAATCGCCGTGGTGAGGACAGGATCAGCCTCTACATGCTGGTCGGTCTGGTGCTCTGGGTGGCGGTACTCAAGTCTGGCGTCCATGCGACCCTGGCGGGTGTGGTGGTGGGCTTTATGGTTCCGCTTAACGGCAAGCGTTACGCCTCGCCGCTCAAGTATCTGGAGCACAAGTTGCACCCCTGGAGTGCCTATCTGATCCTGCCGCTGTTTGCGTTTGCCAACGCCGGGGTATCGCTGGAGGGGATTGGTCTCTCCTCCCTGTTGAGCCCGGTGCCGATGGGGATCATGCTGGGGCTGTTTATCGGCAAGCCGCTCGGGGTGTTCACCATCAGCTGGCTGTCGGTCAAACTGGGCATCGCCCAGTTGCCGCCCGGGGTCAACTTCAAGCAGATCTTTGCGGTCAGCATCCTCTGTGGCATCGGGTTTACCATGTCGATGTTTATCGCCTCGCTCGCCTTCGAGCACGGTGGGCTGGATTACGGCAGCTACTCGCGCCTAGGGATCCTGGTGGGTTCTACCATGGCGGCGGTGGTCGGCTATCTGGCCTTGCGCATGGCCCTTCCCAAGGGTGAAGGGGAACAGAGTACGGAGGGACTATGAAGCTACATACAGGGTTGTTGATGCTGTTGTTGAGCCCCGCGGCATGGGCCGGCGGGCTGGAGGATTGCAAGCAGGACGCCGCCTCGGCGAACTGCTCTGCCTATCTGAACGGAGTGGTCGATAGCGCCCTGCTGTTGGGGGACAAGCAGGCCAAGGCGCGCTTTGGCGAGACCTTCTCCGAGCGGGCGCTGAGCAGCCGGGCTGGCGAGCGGGTCAAACACTCCAACAAGCGTTATTGCGCTGACCGGATGCCGGACAAGGCACGCCTCAAGGCCAGCCTGATGGAGCAGTTTGGCGCGAACAAGGTTGACTCGGTCAGCGACATGTATGACATTCTGGCGGTTGAACTCAGCTGCTACCGGAGTCCGCGCACCGCGGGAACCTCATCGGATGTCACACCTTAACTACAACCACCTTTACTATTTTTGGATGACTCAGAAGAAGGGCTCCGTTACTCAGGCAGCGGAAGCCCTTTTTTTGACCCCGCAAACGGTCACCGGTCAGATCAAGCTGCTGGAGCAGCGTCTCGGCGGCAAGCTGCTCAAGCGCAAGGGGCGCTCGCTCGAGGCGACCGAGCTGGGCCAGCTGGTGTTTCGCTATGCCGACAAGATGTTCAGCCTCTCCTACGAGATGCTCGATATCGTTAACTACCGCAAGGAGAGCCAGATCCTGTTTGACGTCGGCATCGCCGATGCTCTATCCAAGCGCCTTGCCAGCCGCGTGCTGCTTTCTGTTATTCCGAATGATGGCTCCATCCACCTGCGCTGCTTCGAGTCGACCCACGAACTGCTGCTGGAGCAGCTGAGCGAGCACAAGCTCGACATGATCCTCTCCGACTGTCCGGTGGACTCCAGCCAGCATGCGGGGCTGCTTTCCAAGCGGTTGGGCGGCTGTGGCGTCAGCTTCTTCTGCAAGGCGCCGTTGCCCGAAAAGCCCTTTCCCGCCTGTCTGGAGGAGCGCAAGCTGCTGATCCCCGGTCGCCGTACCGCCATGGGGCGTCAGCTGACCCAGTGGTTCGAGCAGCAGGGGGTTTCTCCCAGCATTCTTGGCGAGTTCGATGATGCCGCCCTGATGAAGGCGTTTGGCTTCTTCAATCAGGGGATCTTCATGGCCCCCACCATCTATCGGGAGGAGATCCTCGAGGGGGAGGGGGTGATGCTGATCGGGGAGACCCAGGATCTGATGGAGGAGTATTACGTCATCTTCGCCGAGCGGATGATCCAGCATCCGGCGGTGAAGCGGGTCTGCGAGAGCGATTTTACCTTTCTCTTTTCCGGCCAAGAGAATTTCTCCGCCATCCAGCCTGCTACCCTGTCGTTTTAAAACGGCCCATCACCACGTATCATCGGCGATGAGTGGCAGAGGAGAGATGTGATGCAACTTGAAGAGATGGAAGCCAATGCGAGTAAAGCGGTGGCCTTGCTCAAGGCGCTGGCCAACGAACGGCGGCTGTTTATTCTGTGCCAGTTGCTGGAGCGGGAGCTGTCGGTGGGGGAGCTCAACGAGCGATTGGGATTGAGTCAGTCGGCCTTGTCACAGCATCTGGCGCTGTTGCGGCGGGATGAACTGGTGACGACGCGCAAAGAGGCCCAGACGGTCTACTATTCGCTGCGCAGCCATGAGGTGCGTGAAATGATCAGTTTGCTGCATCGACTTTATTGCTGCGCAGATAAATAAAAAACCGGCACTAAGGCCGGTTTTTTTAGCTTTGATCAGCAGAAGCTGATTAAGCCATAGCTTTGATCTGGGCAGACAGGCGGCTCTTGTGACGAGCAGCTTTGTTCTTGTGGATCAGGCCTTTGGTCGCCATACGATCCATGATCGGCTGAGCAACAGCGAAAGCGGCAGTCGCGGCAGCTTTGTCGCCAGAGGCGATAGCAGCGATGACTTTCTTCAGGTAGGTACGGGTCATGGAACGACGGCTGGCGTTGTGCTGACGGCGTTTTTCTGACTGAAGAGCGCGCTTCTTAGCAGATTTGATGTTAGCCAAGGTAAAACTCCTAAAACTGTCTTAGCGAGTGTATTGAAAAGGCCCGGAAATATGCCCTTCCAACCACATAATGTCAAATGATTTGTGCAAATAAACACCGCCTCCCGGTGGTGTGTCAGTAGGGAGACGGTTAAACTGTCGGCCGATTCTAGCAGCATTCTTTTCATTCTGACAGTTCCAGAGGCCTCGTCTTGAGTAAGAAATTGATCAAATCCGGCATGATAGTGTCCGGAATGACGCTGGCATCCCGCGTAATGGGCTTGGTTCGCGATGTGGTCATCGCCAATCTGCTCGGTGCCGGGGTGGCCGCAGACGTCTTCTTCTTTGCCAATCGCATTCCCAACTTTCTGCGTCGTCTGTTCGCCGAAGGTGCCTTCAACCAGGCCTTTGTTCCCGTGATGACGGAGTACAAGAAAAATGGCGACGAGGGGGAAGTGCGTGAATTGCTGGCCGCGGTGGCGGGTACGCTGGGGGGCATAGTGACGGTAGTTACCCTGCTCGGGGTGCTGGGGTCGGGTGTGCTGACCGCACTGTTTGGCTGGGGCTGGTTCTGGGACTGGTTGCACGGCGGCCCTGCGGCCGAGAAGTTCGAGCTCGCCAGTCTGATGCTCAAAATCACCTTCCCCTACCTCTGGTTCATCACCTTTACCGCCATGGCGGGGGCCATCCTCAACACCTTTGGCCGCTTTGCGGTCTCGTCGTTCACGCCGGTGTTTCTCAACATCACTATGATTGCGGCGGCCTGGTGGATTGCGCCACTGATGGACAAACCGGAGATCTCGCTGGCGATTGGTGTATTTTTGGGCGGTTTGGTGCAGTTTTTGTTCCAGTACCCCTTTTTGCGCCAAATCAACATGCTGGTGTGGCCCAAGTGGGGATGGCATCACCCGGGAGTGGTGAAGATCCGCACCCTGATGATCCCAGCCCTGTTTGGCGTTTCGGTCAGTCAGATCAACTTGCTGGTCAACACCATGCTCGCCTCTTTCCTGGCAACCGGTGCCATCAGCTACCTCTACTACTCGGATCGCCTGCTGGAGTTCCCCCTCGGCCTGTTTGCGGTGGCCATCAGTACCGTGATCCTGCCTGCGCTGGCGAAAAAGCATGTGGATGCCGATCCGGCCGACTTCTCCCGCACCATGGATTGGGGGGTGCGGATGGTGATGCTGCTCGGCCTGCCGGCCATGATAGGCATTGCGGTGATGCGCGAGCCGATTCTGCGGGTGCTGTTTATGCGCGGCGAGTTTGGCCTGCATGAAGTGGCCATGTCGAGCGCCAGCCTGCTGGCATCCACCACCGGTCTGCTCTCTCTGATGCTGATCAAGGTGCTGGCACCCGGCTATTACGCCCGTCAGGATACCAAGACGCCGGTGCGGATCGGGATGATGTCGATGGCAGCCAACATGGTCTGCAACCTCCTCTTCATCTATCCACTCGGTTACGTGGGACTGGCGCTCTCGACCGCCTGTTCGGGTACCCTGAATGCGGCCTTGCTGTTCAAGGGGTTGTACCAGCAGAGCGTCTATCGTCCCTCCCGCCATACCGGGGTGTTCTGCCTCAAGCTGCTGGTCGCCAGCGTACTTATGGGGGGCGTGCTCGCCTACCTGTCACCGGATCTGGCCCAATGGGGCGCATGGAGCATGGGCAAGGCCAGTTTGCAGCTGACCATGTTGCTGTCGCTGGGGGCTGCGGTCTACGCGGTGGTGTTGCTGCTGCTGGGTATTCGCCCGCGTCATCTTAAATCGGGGCAGCAGTAGTCGTGATCCTGCGGCGCCATGGGGATAGTGCCTCATGGCGCCACGGGGTGCGGGATTGGGCCCGGATAGTTGAAATCAGGCTATGAGGGCTGACCCTGCCTGCTGCCTGATATATAATCCGCCGATTTCCATGGCAGCAACGCACAAGGCACTGATGGAGCTTATTCGCGGCATTCACAATCTCAAGCCCCGTCACCGGGGATGTGTATTGACCATTGGCAACTTTGATGGGGTTCATCAGGGTCACCATGCGGTATTGGCACGTCTCAAGGAGAAAGCGGCCCAGCTGGGATTGCCCGCCTGCGTCATGCTGTTCGAACCGCAGCCGCTGGAGCTTTTTGCCGGCACGGCGGCGCCCGCCCGGCTGAGCCGGTTGCGGGAAAAGTATGAAGCACTGCGGGGGCTGCAGATCGACCGCATGCTCTGCGTGCGCTTCAGCCATCGCTTTGCCGAGCAAGCGGCTGCGACCTTCATCGAGCAGTTGCTGGTGGAGAAGCTCGGGGTTCGCTATCTGGTGGTTGGCGACGATTTTCGCTTCGGCAAGGGGCGGGAAGGGGACTTCCACCTGCTGGAAGAGGCGGGCCATCGCTTCGGGTTCGAGGTGATCAGTACCCAGAGCTTCCAGCTCGAACGGCAGCGGGTCAGCAGCACCCTGGTGCGCGAGGCCCTTAAGGCGGGCCGGATGGCGGAAGTGGAGCTGATGCTTGGCCGCCCATATACCATCAGCGGCCGGGTGGCCCACGGCGACAAGCTGGGGCGTACCATAGGTTTTCCCACCGCCAATCTGGCCCTCAAGCGCCAGGTGATCCCGGTCGGTGGCGTGTTTGCGGTGGAAGTGATATGTTCCGGCAAGACCTTCCCCGGTGTAGCCAATGTGGGTGTACGGCCGACCTTGAGCGGTACACAAGCCAGATTGGAAGTACATCTATTTGATTTTTCTGGTGATCTATATGGTCAGCAGGTCAAGGTGCTGCTTCGCCACAAGCTGCGCGAAGAGCAGAAGTTTGCCTCTTTCATTGCCTTGAAAGAGCAGATCGAACGAGATGCCCTGGCGGCCCGAGCCTGGTTCGGGCTGCCACAATTCAATTTACCCAGCACTCTTTTAGAAAAGAAGGGAACCCAGGACTGATGAGCGACTATAAACACACCCTGAATCTTCCGGAAACCGAGTTTCCGATGCGTGGCGATCTGGCCAAGCGCGAACCCAACATGCTGAAACGTTGGTACGATCAGGATCTCTACGGCGCTATTCGCCGCGCCAAAGCGGGCAAGCCTTCTTTCATTCTGCATGATGGCCCCCCCTATGCGAACGGCAACATTCACATCGGTCACTCGGTCAACAAGATCCTCAAAGACATCATCATCAAGTCCAAGGGCCTCTCCGGTTTCGATTCCCCCTATGTGCCGGGTTGGGATTGCCACGGTCTGCCTATCGAGCTGAAAGTGGAAGGCATGGTTGGCAAGCCGGGCGAGAAGGTTTCCGCTGCCGAATTCCGCGCCGAGTGCCGCAAATACGCCAAGACCCAGATCGAAGCGCAGAAGACCGACTTCATCCGTCTGGGTGTGCTGGGCGACTGGGAACACCCCTACCTGACCATGGATTTTGGCACCGAAGCCAACATCATCCGCTCCATGGCCAAGATCGTTGAAAACGGCCACCTGCACAAAGGCTCCAAGCCGGTGCACTGGTGTACCGATTGTGGCTCCGCGCTGGCTGAAGCCGAAGTGGAGTACTACGACAAGAACTCTCCCTCCATCGATGTGCGTTTCAAGGCCGTCGATGAGGCAACCGTTGCCGCCAAATTTGATTGCGCCGAAGGCCACACTGGCAAGGGCCCGCTCTCTGCGGTGATCTGGACCACCACTCCGTGGACTCTGCCAGCCAACCGCGCCATCGCCATGCACGCCGACCTCGACTACGCGCTGGTGCAGGTGGAAGGTGAGCACCCCGAGCGTCTGATCCTGGCCGCTGAGCTGGTCAAGGATGTGATGGATCGCGCCGGTATCGAGAAGTTCCACAATCTGGGCTACGCCAAGGGTGCCGCGCTCGAGCTGCTGCGCTTCAACCACCCCTTCTACAGCTTCGACGTGTCGGTGGTACTGGGTGACCACGTCACCCTGGATGCTGGTACCGGCGCCGTCCACACTGCGCCTGGCCACGGTCAGGAAGACTTTGTGGTCGGTCAGAAGTACGGTCTGGAAGTGGCCAACCCGGTTGGCAGCAACGGCGTTTATCTGCCGGATACCGAACTGTTTGCCGGCCAGCACGTATTCAAGGCCAACGCATCTGTGGTCGAGGTGCTGACCGAGCGTGGCGCCCTGCTGCATCACAAGGTGTTCAACCACTCCTACCCGCACTGCTGGCGTCACAAGACCCCGATCATCTTCCGTGCCACCCCGCAGTGGTTCATCAGCATGGAACAGAAGGGTCTGCGCAAGCGCGCGCTGGAAGAGATCGAGCGTATCGAGAAGGACGGTATCAAACAGCACGGCCAGAGCGGCTGGGTACCTGCCTGGGGTAAAAACCGCATTCAGGCGATGGTCGAGAACCGTCCTGACTGGTGTATCTCCCGTCAGCGTACTTGGGGCGTGCCTATCTCTCTGTTCGTCCACAAAGAGACTCAGGCGCTGCACCCGGAATCCGTGCGCTTGATGCACGAAGTGGCCAAGCGGGTCGAGCAGTCCGGCATCCAGGCATGGTGGGATCTGGACAAGGCCGAGCTGCTGGGCAGCGATGCCGACATGTACGACAAGGTGCCTGACACCCTGGACGTCTGGTTCGACTCCGGTTCAACCCACTCCTCCGTGGTCGATGCCCGTCCCGAGTTCAACGGCAACCCGGCCGACATGTATCTGGAAGGTTCTGACCAGCACCGCGGCTGGTTCATGTCCTCCCTGATGATCGGCGTGGCGATGAAAGACAAGGCCCCGTACAACCAGGTGTTGACTCACGGCTTCACCGTGGATGGTCAGGGGCGCAAGATGTCCAAGTCCATCGGCAACGTGGTCAGCCCGCAGGACGTAATGAACAAGCTGGGTGCCGACATCCTGCGTCTGTGGGTAGCGAGCACTGACTACACCGGCGAGATGACTGTCTCCGACGAGATCCTCAAGCGCTCCGCCGATGCTTATCGTCGCATCCGCAACACCGCCCGCTTCCTGCTGGCCAACCTGAACGGCTTCAATCCGGCGACCGACATGGTTGCGCCTGCCGACATGGTGGTGGTGGATCGCTGGGCCGTGGGTCGTGCCAAAGCGGTACAGGCCGAGATCATGGCAGCGTTCGATGAGTACAACTTCCACGGCGTGACCCAGAAGCTGATGCAGTTCTGCTCCATCGAGATGGGCTCCTTCTATCTGGATGTCATCAAGGATCGTCAGTACACCGCCAAGGCTGACAGCCTGGCCCGTCGCTCCTGCCAGACCGCGCTCTATCACATCGCCGAGGCAATGGTGCGCTGGATGGCGCCGATCATGAGCTTCACCGCCGATGAAATCTGGGCACTGCTGCCGGGTGAGCGCGGCGAGTTCGTCTTCACCGAAGAGTGGTACGACGGCTTGTTCGGTCTGGAAGCGGGTGAAACCCTCAACGACGATTTCTGGGCCGAGATCCTCACCGTGCGTGGTGAAGTGAACAAGGCGCTGGAAGTGGCCCGTGGCGAGAAGCGTATCGGCGGCTCCCTGCAGGCCGAACTGACCCTGTTCGCCAAGCCGGAGCTGGCTGCGCGCCTGAACGCCCTGGCCGATGAGCTGCGCTTCGTGCTGCTCACCTCCAAGGCCAAGGTGGTGGTGGCTGACACTGCACCGGAAGGCTCTGTGGCGACCGAGCGTGATGACCTGTGGCTGAGCGTTGCCCAGTCTGCCGCCGCCAAGTGCGACCGCTGCTGGCACCATGTGGAAGACGTGGGCACCATCGCGGGTCACGAAGAGATCTGTGGTCGCTGTGTGACCAACGTTGAGGGTGACGGCGAAACGCGTCAATTTGCCTGATGAACATGACTCAACATAAAAGCGGCCTGCGTTGGCTGTGGCTGGCAGTGCTGGCCTTTGTACTGGACCAGGCGAGCAAGCTCGCCGTGGTCAAGTTGCTGCCATTTGGTTACCCGGGGGTGGAGATCACCCCCTTCTTCAATCTGGTTCACGTTTACAACAAGGGCGCCGCATTCAGCTTTCTGGCTGATCAGGGGGGCTGGCAGCGCTGGTTCTTCGCGGTGCTGGCTTTTGCCATCTGTGGATTGCTGATCCACTGGCTGCGCAAGCAGTCGGTGACCCAGCGTTGGAGCGGTATCGCCTATTCACTCATCATCGGCGGCGCCCTTGGCAACGTCTTTGACCGACTGGTGCTGGGCCATGTGGTCGATTTCCTCGACTTCTACTGGCAGCGTGCGCATTGGCCGGCATTCAATCTGGCCGACAGCTTTATCTTTATCGGGGCCGCCATGATTGTGCTGGACGGGTTCCGTGGTGAGAAAAAGGAGCAGGCATGAGCCAGCAGATCACCGCTAACAGCAGCGTGCTGTTCCACTTCTCCATCAAGCTGGAAGATGGCTCGGTTGCCGACAGCACTACGCTGCACGGCAAACCGGCTCGCCTGCGGATGGGCGATGGCAGCCTGACCCCGACCTTCGAGCAGTGCCTGCAGGGGTTGCGTACAGGGGAGAGCAAGAGCTTCACGCTGGCGCCGGAGCAGGCGTTCGGTCTCTCCAATCCCGACAACATCTACCATCTCGACCGTGCCAAGTTTGGCGCCGATGTGGAGCCAAAAGTCGGCACCATCATCCTGTTCGATCAGCCCAATGGCAGCGAGCTGCCGGGCATCATCCGGGCGGTAGCCGGGATGTCGGTCACGGTCGATTTCAACCACCCGTTGGCCGGTCATACCGTTACCTTCGAGGTGGAGATCCTGGGCGTTGATGATGAGGAGAAGGTGCACTAATGGATATTCTGCTCGCTAACCCTCGCGGTTTTTGCGCCGGTGTAGATCGCGCCATCAGCATTGTCGAGAGCGCGCTGGAGAAGTTCGGGGCCCCCATCTATGTCCGCCATGAAGTGGTACATAACCGCTATGTGGTGAACAAGCTGAAAGAGGCGGGCGCCGTCTTCGTCGAGGAGCTTGATGAGGTGCCGGATGACAGCATCGTCATCTTCTCCGCCCACGGCGTGGCCAAGACGGTGCGCGAGATGGCCAAGTCCCGCGCCCTCAAGGTGTTCGATGCCACCTGTCCGCTGGTGACCAAGGTGCACATGGAGGTTCATCGCGCCAGCCGCAAGGGCTCCGAGGCTGTGCTGATCGGGCACGCCGGTCACCCCGAGGTGATCGGGACCATGGGGCAGTACGAGAATCGCGAAGGCGGCATGTATCTGGTGGAGACACCGGAAGATGTGGCCAGGCTCAAGGTGAAGAATCCGGATGACCTCTGTTTCGTCACCCAGACCACCCTGAGCGTGGATGAGACCTCGGACGTTATCGATGCGCTGCGCAAGCACTTCCCCAAGATCCAGGGGCCGCGCAAGGATGACATCTGCTACGCCACCCAGAACCGTCAGGATGCGGTGCGGGAGATGGCGGGGCTGGTGCAGGCCATGCTGGTGGTCGGGTCGCGCAACTCCTCCAACTCCAATCGTCTGCGCGAGCTGGCCGAGAAGGTGGGCGCCAGAGCCTATCTTATCGATGATGCGTCGATGATTGAGGCGAGCTGGCTGGAAGGCGTGAAAGCGATCGGCGTCACTGCTGGCGCCTCTGCCCCCGAGGTGCTGGTGCAATCCGTCATCACGCGCCTGCGCGAGCTGGGTGGTCAGGTCGTCGCCGAGCACCCCGGCCGTGAAGAGAACGTAGTCTTTGAGGTTCCTCCCGAACTTAGAATAATTTGAGTGCAGCCAGGAAGGCTTAAGAATAAAGTGTGTTAATAATGACGCCGGGTTTGTTCTAGTGACAGGCTCGGCGTTAAACTTATAAAGCAGTCAGTCACCAAGGATGGGATATGATTGGATACTTTCGTGGCTTTTCTCTTATTGAGCTGATGATTGTCGTCGCCATCGTGGCGATCCTCGGCACCATCGCTTACCCCTCTTATCAGCAATATGTGCTGCGTAGTCACCGTGTCGAAGCCAAGGCCATGTTGTTGAATGCGGCCAATCGGCAAGAAACCTATTTTATGGATTTCAATCAGTACGCATCTTCTGCTGCGGCACTTGGTATTAGTAGTGCGTCTGAGACCGGTTTGTATCAATTGTCCATTGCCGTATCAGGCAACACCTATACCTTGTCAGCGAGTGCTGGTGCGACGACGGCCCAGGCCAAAGATACCGATTGCACGGTTTTTTCCATTAATCAGATGGGCATCAAAAGTGCCTCTGGTACAGCTAGCAATAGCTGCTGGGAATAGCCTATGGCCATTCATGCTCCTTCACATCAGAGAGGATTCAGCCTGCTGGAAGTAATGATCACCGCAGTGATCCTGTCATTGGGGCTACTCGGTCTGGTTGCTTTGCAAACCCATTCCAAATTTGCCAGTTACGAAGCTCGCCAGCGCACTATTGCCAGCTGGCTGGCTAACGATATGGTCGAACGAGTACGGATAAATCGTGATAGCTGGAGTGCTACAGGCGCTGTGACGGTTAATCTGGCCGCTAATTTACCCCGACCTACATGCGCAGCAGCAGATGGCACAATCAGTGCGTGCAGTGCGGCAGATTTACGTAATGCCGACCTGCACTATTGGCAGCAGGCCTTGTTGGGAGCAAGTGTGACGGGGGCGGCCTCCGCATTGAACTCGCCGGTCGGTTGTGTGGTGCGGCGAGCCAATAATGTGCTGGCGGTCGGGATTTTCTGGGCTGGTAAACAAGATATATCCGATGGGGGGGCGGCCGGTGCGGCAGCAACCTTGATTAATGAGTGTCAATTGTCAACGGTCAACAATCTTGCGAGGCGTCAGTTTATTCTGACGACCACCTTATGAAATCCCGCGGTTTCACTCTGGTCGAGTGGCTGGTCGCCATGGTGCTCGGTCTATTCCTCTTGGCCGGGGTATTCACTGTTTTTGTTATGTCTCGCTCAAGCTCTGAAGATGCCTTTGATCAAAGCGAATTACAGGAAAATGGTCGATTAGCCATTCGGCTGATTAGCCAGGATATAAAATGGGCGGGCTTTTTTGGGGCCTATACCGGCCAGTCGACACAAGCTGGATCCTCTCTGACCCTCAGTGCTGGCAGCATTATTCCTGCCAGTAGCGATTGTCTGGATGAGCGTTCTGTGGGGAGTTTGCCATCAAATGCGGGTCCCATCAGAGGGCTATGGGTCAGTCGGGTATCAGCCAGCAAAGGGCTTGCCGGGTTTGCTTGTATTCTCGCGGCTGATCGGGTGGCAAATAGCGATGTAATTAGCATCAAGCGATTGGTGGGGCGTCCTATACCAGCATCAGAGGGATTGGATGCAAACCGCTTTTATATGGCAGCCAATAGTCAGGAAGCGAGAGTCATCAAGGGGAGCGAAACCCGACCACTATTTGGCGCTAATAATGAGAGCCAAGTCTGGGAATACCAGCACTATATTTATTATCTGTCGCAAGAAGATGGCATTCCTGTTTTGCGCAAGCGCTATTTGACCGTCAATGGTGGTTCTTCTCTGATTGGTGGCGCCATGGCTGAAGGGGTTGAACATATGGTGCTGATGTATGGTGTTGATGACTCCTTGATCCCTGACGGACGTATAGACCGATATATGTCAACGGATCAGATGACAACGCAGCGGTGGAATGAAGGGCGAGTATTGGGCGCCCGACTGTTCTTGCTAATTAGATCCGATCGGGAATCTAGTCGCTATAAGAATAACAATAGCTATCAACTCGGTAATATTACGGTCAATGGTGGAGGTGATGGTTATCGCCGTCTGTTATTGGAAAGTAGTATTGCACTACGTAATCAACAAATAGCTACCCGAGGTGGAACATGAGAGCGGTTAAAAAACATCAGGGAGTTGCGTTGATAGTCGCACTAGTCATTCTGGTTCCTTTGACTCTGATTGCCGTAGTCGTCATGCAGTCCAGTGGTATGAGTCTGAAAATGGCCAGTTCTAGCGCCAGTTTGCAACGAGCAGAACACGAAGTGGAAGGCACCCTGGAGTCTGCATTGGGTGACACTTCTCTCTCAACTCAAATTGCAACGCAGGCTATTGGCACTTCAGCTGCAATCGGTACGACCACTCCTGCGACCACCCTGACAATCAATACCGAAAGTGTATGCAAACGCAAATTTGAAGCCAGTAGCCAGAATGTAACACCAGCCTGTCGTTATGCTGAAGCGACCACATCCAGTGCTTATGGCAAAGTGAATAGCCAAATGACCTTTACTGCCGGGGTAGAACAACCCTTGCTCAGTGCCAATTAGGGGGCAGAATATGAACATCAGGAACTGTGTACTAACAAGCTTGCTGGTGTTGTGTAGTGGAATATCCAGCACATCTTTGGCTGTGGGCACTGGTTATTCAGATGATACCGAGTTATTTATTTACGATTTTGCAAAGGCCGGAGATTTTCGTCCCAAAGTGCTTTTTATATTCGATAACTCTGGCAGTATGGCTGACACTACCTTGATGGCAAAAGAGGAATATGACCCGGAATTTACTTATCCAGCTTTGTCATCTGATGATGGAAGTAATGATTATATCTACTTCACTACAGGAACACCGCCCAAAACGCTCAACTCAAGCAATTCAAAGCGATTTCTGAAAAATAAAAACGCATGCACAACCTCTGATGCAACTTTGAATTCGTCAGGCGCGTTCACTTCAATTTTTTGGAACTATGTTGTTACGGGTACAAGTAATGCAAATAGGAAGGGAAGTTGGTTGCAATTAAACTCCTATGTGCAAGATACGATTAATCTGGTGGATTGCAAACAGGACTTTAATGAAAAAAATGTTAGCAATGCTGGGTTTACAAACACATATCAATCTGTGTCAGGGACAACTACAGGCTATCCAATAAATACGTCTGGTACAGTTGCCGTGGTATCAAAGCCTTGGTCTGTCACAGCAACCACTTCGCCAGCAAATAATAATGACCTTAATCTTACCCTATACACCGCAAATTACCTTCGTTGGTATTATGCACCCAGCACAATACCTACTACGAGACTTAATGTTGCCAAGCAGGCACTGAGAGAGCTAGTTCGGACAACCCCTGCTGTTGATTTTGGCTTGGCCGTATTTAACTATAATGATAGTAGTGGTAGGAATGGTGGTCGTATTATTCGAAGTATTATTGGGAATGACGCTATATTGAGTGGCGGTAAAACTGGTGCGCAAGATATCATTGATAAGGCTAATAGTTTAAGTTCAGATACATGGACGCCTTTATGTGAAACTATGTATGAAGCCTATCGTTATTTTGGTGGTGGCGATGTGTATTTTGGTGATGATGATTCCAATCGTAATCCAAAGCGAGATCCTAATGCTGAGGTGTCGACTGGTAAATACAAATCACCTTACGATAAATGCTCAAATAATGGTTATGTTATATATATGACTGATGGTGCTCCAACCTATGATTCTGCTGCCGATAATTTGGTTAAGGGATTGTTGAATGGTTCTACTGACCCTAATAAACCAAGCTATAGCGGCACCGTTGGTTATGGCTCAGCTTATAATAAAGAACAGAGTTATCTAGCGGCTTTGGCTGGATACATGAAGAATAATGATGTAAATACATCTGCGACTGGTAAGCAGACGGTCACTACCTTTACCGTAGGTTTCGGTGATGAGGCTATCACGGGGGCTGGAACATTATTGGCAGAGACTGCTCGCCGTGGTGGTGGTAAATATTATCCTGCCACCGATGCGACTCAGTTGAACGAGGCGTTAAAGTCTTCATTATTAGCGATTTTAAAAATGAACACTTCACTTGTCTCACCAGCGATTGCCACCAATAACTTTGACCGTACTCGTAGCCTGAATAATATTTACTATGCCATGTTTGAACCGGGGGCTGGCCCGAGATGGAAAGGGAATCTGAAAAAGCTGGCTTTAGCCCCTGAAAAAGGATATGTGGTTGATCAAAGTGGTATGCCTGCGATCGCTAGCGACGGGACTATTCTTGAAGCTGCGATAACCTTCTGGTCCTCAACCAGCGATGGCAACAAGGTTGCTGAGGGGGGGATACAAGAGATGTTGGCAGCGAAAACTAATCGTAATATTTATATTATTCCGCCTTCCACAAGCACCACAAATGCATTAATCGCATTTAGCAAGTCTAACCTTGAAAGTATGGCGGGTGGGGCGACTCAGTTACGCACAGTAATGAGCCTCAATAGCACTGATAACATGGATGATCTGCTTAATTGGGTCAAGGGGGGGGATGCTTTTGATGAAAATCAGGATGGAAGCAAAACGGATATTCGGGAGCATATTCTTGGTGATCCTCTGCATTCTCGGCCATTAGTGATCAACTATGGTTGTACAAAGTTAACAGGACAGACATCGTGCACACCTGACCTGCGAATCGTGATGGGAACCAATGCTGGCTTCTTGCATATGTTCAAAGACAGCGGTACCACCGTTGATGAAAGCTGGGCCGCCATGCCTTATCAATTTATCGCTAATCAGAAAGCGTTGCGAGAGAACCTGGACTCATCGGTGCATCTCTATGGAGTGGATTCATCACCTACCGTGCTGGTCAATGAGCAAGTTAAAGATGGTCATATCAAGTCGTCACAAGGTGATAAGGTATGGTTATTTACCGGGTTACGGGGCGGTGGCAAGGCCTATTATGCTTTGAATATATCCAATCCGGATTCTCCCTCGCTGATGTGGCGGTTGGACAAAAATAGTGCTGGCTTTGGCAGGCTCGGTGAAACCTGGTCGATCCCTGAGGTAGCTTTTATCCCAGGTTATTACACAGAAACCGCTGGTAAAAAAAACTATAAGCCTGTTCTGATATTCTCTGGGGGTTATGACCAATCAAAGAGCTATTTGGGGCAAGGGGTTGAAGACAGTGAAGGGTTGGGTATTTATATCGTTGATGCTGAGGCTGGTACTCTGTTGTTCAGCTTCACTCCGGATCCGGCTAGTGCAACGAACAAGCAGGTTGCAGGCATGGTTTACAGCATGCCAGGCTCGGTCTCTGTGCTGGACAGTGATGGGGATGGTATTACAGATCGCATCTACGCAGGCGATACCGGTGGTCAGATCTGGCGTATCGATTTGAAAGGAACCGATAAGCCCAAGTGGACGGCCATCAAGTTCGCCAGTTTGGGGAATGCTCATTTGAGTGGAACGGCCAAAAAGTTGGAAGATGATCGCCGCTTTTTTACTCAACCTGTATTGGTACGCACCATCAACAAAGGTTGGAAATATGATGGTACAAAGTATCTGTACAGTGAGCGTCCGTTTGATGCTGTATTGATAGGCAGTGGTGATAGAAATCGTCCTTCCTCGGAAGCGACAACCCAAAATGTGTATGTGATGCTACGTGATTACAATGTCAATCCGACTTTGTTTGGCATAGATCCAGATACTGATGAAAGTCCTTCTGTCATTACGTTAGAGGATCTTTATGATGTGACCAGCGATCCATTTATCGGTTTGAATGAAGATCAGATCGTAAATACAACCAAGGCTTTGACCAGCAAGTTGGGATGGAAATTCTGGCTCAATGAAAGTGGTGAAAAATCCATGGGGGCTGGTTTGGTGTTGCAAGGCAAGCTCTATTTCACCTCTTTCCTGCCTCAGGTTCAGGATTTCCAGCAATGTACGATTCAATCAATCGGTGCCATGCGCCAGTATATGATTGATATGCACTACGGTACTTCGTTCAAATATGTGCTGGATAGCAACAATCAGGAAGTTATTCAGCGTTACGTTGAGGTGCAAAATAAGGTTGCTGATGATCTGGTTATTCATGGTGGGGATGATGGCCGGATCAGGATTATAGGTGGTGCTCCGGGCAAGGAGGTCATCCTTAAAGATGATGGACAGGGAGAGCCTGAACGTTGTACCGGTGAAGGTGAGTGCTCTCAGGGTGCGGAGGAGGCAAAAATGGATATGTCTCCCAAGAAAATCTATCTCTATGAAGGAGAACAGGGATGAAACGCATGCTGCTCTGGTGTGTGGGCCTACCCTTGTTGGTTCAGGCTCAAACTGAAGACATAAAATGTTATGTCACTCTGGAAGGTGGCGTGCAGATGGTGTTGCAGCAACCGGTCGCTGATACCAGCAAGGCAAATCTGGTCAGGGTGTTTAAACAGAAAGGTTATGAAATTGATGGAGTAGTGCATATTGTCACAGAGGTAATCGAGTGTGTTCCTTTGGCCGCCACTTTTTCGCTGGCTGATGCAAAAAAACAAGATGAAATCCAACCCAGATAACGCTGCTGGGAGATGGGAGAGAAGGGGATAGGGGCTAAGAACAACTCAGCCCCTTTTTTTCGCTTCTGTTTCTACCGGATGGCGAGATGATGATATCGACTCGGGGTGCCTGGTCGCTACAAAACTGGAGTGTCATGTTGGTGCCAATCGCAGTGCCATCCGGGCTAAAGCGTACAAATTGTCGATTGGCAGTGACGGTATGTTTTTCAAGAAAGGGTTCTGTTGCTGATAACAAGATATCGCCATTTGCAATATCGAATTGGCGATCCTGATTGGTGTCGATAAAAACAAGCATGCGCTGGGCGCCTGTTTGATTTGCGAGTACACAACCTTCTTTTGTGGAGTTCCTGACCGGCATGGCAAGACATGCTGTCACGGGTTGCTGCTGTGTAATGGCTTGCCGTTGACCGAAGATCAGATGATCCTGCAGGTTTCTGGTGTAGATGTCGCTGTCGGTGGTTGTCAGCAGATTCGCCAATGACGGCAGTCCCAAGGTCAGCAGGATGGTTGTCAGGCTTGCCGATATCAAAAACTCGAGTAAGGTAAATCCATTTCGTACCATAGCGTATGAGTCCTTGTTCAAAGGAGACTCTAATCATAGTTATTGGATTGAAATGGATCTCTTTGCGCTGGTGTGTTTTTAGCTGTAGCCAAATCCTGTCATGGGCATACAGCACTGCTTGCCTGGCTATGGGCACGTCCGGCAGGCATAACTTCAATCTCAATGCCCTTTTCACCGCTGATACAGAGTGAAAAAGTGACTGTATTGTCAGAAGTAATGGTGCCATCCGGGATGAAGTGCAGTGCCTGTGCATCTGCAGAAATGGCCAGCTCTGCGGGAAACGCGGGACTTGCGGCAAGCGTAACCTCGCTGCCATTAAGCTTCAGATCGCTATTGCTATCTATAAAGGCGAGTAGCCGATTCGCACCATGTTGAGCTGCTGGTATGCACTCCTCAGTAGCATTGTTGAGAGTGGTCAGGCAAAGAGTGACGGTCTGCTGGTTGGAGATGGCTTGTTGTCTGGCGTAGTTTAAGTGGTTTAGCAGGCTCTTTTCTTGGGTCGCCAAATTATTACTGCCAAGCAGGTTGGAGAGGGACGGAATACCAATCCCCAGCAGAATGACGCCCAGCGCAATGGCTATCATCAATTCCATAAGGGTAAATCCGGCGTTTTTCATATCTGCGAAGGCCTGTCGTTCCGTGACTACATACAGCTTATCTCTCCCGCTGATTGCTGTCACATGGTTACGCCCGTCTTGAACTGGCAGATTGCCCCCCTTTTCTTTATTATTCCCCATCATTTCTGATTTTAAGACCCATTGCCATGGCAAAAGCCCTCTCTCTGATGCTTGCCCAGTTGAATCTGACGGTAGGCGCCATCGAAGAAAACTGTGACAAGGTGCTGACTGCGGCTGCTCAAGCCGAACAGCAAGGTGCCGATCTGCTGGTCTGTTCCGAGTTGGCCCTGACCGGCTATCCACCGGAAGATCTGTTGCTGCGTGCCGATCTGATGATCCGGGTTGAGGCCGCGCTGGCTCGCGTTGCCGCATGGCAGGGGGCTTGCGCCATTCTGGTGGGTCATCCCTGGCGCGATGGGGAGGCACTTTACAACGCAGCCTCCCTCTACGAGCACGGCAAGCTGGTTGCCCGCTACTTCAAGCAGGACCTGCCCAACTACGGGGTATTCGACGAGAAGCGCTACTTCACCGCGGCAAGCGAGACCTGTGTGGTCCCCTTCCGTGGTCACAATCTGGGTCTACTTATCTGCGAAGACCTGTGGCAGCCGGGCCCAGCGCTGGCCGCCAAGGCGGCTGGGGCAGAGTTGCTGCTCACCATCAATGCGTCGCCCTACGATCAGGAGAAACCCTGGATCCGCCGCGAGCTGATGGCTGAGCGCTGCGATCAGACCGGTCTGCCGCTGGTCTACCTCAATCAGGTCTGTGGCCAGGATGAGCTGATCTTCGACGGCTGCTCCAAGGTGTTCAGCAGTCAGGGTGAGTTAACCCACAAGCTCGCCCCGTTTGCCGAAGAGCTGGCGCTGGTGCGCTTTGTCGATGGTCAACCGGTGAAAGAGTGTGAACCGGCTGCGCCGCTGGAGCCGCTGGCCGAGACCTATCAGGCGCTGGTGCTGGCGGTGCGCGACTATGTCACCAAGAACGGCTTCCACGGCGCCGTGCTGGGCCTCTCCGGCGGCATCGACTCGGCTCTGACACTCGCTATCGCGGCCGATGCCATCGGCGCCGACAAGGTGCAGGCGGTGATGATGCCGTTCCGCTACACCGCCCAGATGAGTGTGGAAGACGCCAAGGAGCAGGCCGAGCGGATGGGGGTGGAGTTCAACATCATCTCCATCGAGCCGATGTTCGAAGGGTTTATGACCCAGCTGGCGCCGTTGTTTGAAGGCACCGCCCGCGACACCACCGAAGAGAACCTGCAGGCACGCTGCCGCGGAGTGTTGCTGATGGCGCTCTCCAACAAGCGTCGTCGCATCGTGCTGACTACCGGCAACAAGAGCGAAATGGCGGTCGGTTATGCCACGCTGTACGGTGATATGGCGGGCGGTTTCGACGTGTTGAAAGATGTGCCCAAGACGCTGGTCTTCAAGTTGTGTGAATATCGCAACTCGGTTGACTACGTGATCCCGCAGCGGGTTATCGACCGTCCCCCTTCAGCGGAGCTGGCGCCGGATCAGGTGGATCAGGACAGCCTGCCCCCCTACGACATCCTCGATGCGATCCTCAAACGTTATGTAGAAGAGGATGCCTCGGTCGCCGACATGGTGGCAGAAGGCTTCGAGGAAGCTGTGGTGCGCAAGGTGATCCGGCTGGTGGATCTCAACGAATACAAGCGCCGTCAGGCGGCGGTCGGGCCCCGTATTACGGCTCGCAACTTTGGTAAGGATCGCCGTTACCCCATTACATCCGGGTTCGGCAAACAGAACTGGTAAGGAGTCACCATGAAGAAGATTGAAGCCATCATCAAACCGTTCAAGCTGGACGATGTGCGCGAGGCCCTGGCCGAGATCGGCATCAACGGCATGACCGTATCCGAAGTCAAAGGCTTCGGCCGCCAGAAGGGCCATACCGAGCTTTATCGCGGTGCCGAATATATGGTCGACTTCCTGCCGAAAGTGAAGGTGGAGCTGGTGGTGCAGGACGAGGATCTCGACGCCTGTCTGGAAGCGATCCAGAACACCGCCCGCACCGGCAAGATTGGTGATGGCAAGATCTTCGTCTGCGAGGTGGAGCGTGTCATTCGTATCCGTACCGGCGAAGAGAACGAAGACGCGATTTGACTTTGGCGATCTCTTTACCTGACCAGAGGCGCGAAGCGCGACCTCATTTGATGGGGTGGATGCGTTTTGTGGTGGTGGCCAGCCTGTTGGCGGGCCTGACCGCCTGCAGTACCCGACCACCTGCTCAGCCGGAGAATCTGTGCCAGATCTTTCGGGAGAAGCCGGAGTGGCACAAGGCCGCGCTCAAGATGAACGAGAAATGGGGGACGCCGGTCCATGTGGTGATGGCCATGATGTATCAGGAGTCCTCTTACGTACATGATGCCCAGCCGCCGATGCAGTATTTCCTCTTCATCCCGACCGGGCGGGCCAGTTCGGCTTATGGTTATGCTCAGGTCAAAGATGAAACCTGGGCTGACTACCAGCGGGAAACTGGCAACAGCTGGAGTGACCGCGATGACTTTGCCGACGCCATCGATTTTATGGGCTGGTACACTAACAAGGCCCAGCGGCTCAATGGCACCTCCAAGTGGGATGCCTATGGCCAGTACCTCAACTATCACGAAGGGTGGGGTGGCTACCGGCGTGGCAGCTATCGCAGCAAGGGGTGGTTGATGAAGACCTCTCGCAAGGTGGAAGCTCGCGCCCAGCGCTACGGCGCCCAGTACCGTCAATGCAAGGAGCAGCTCTCCCGTGGGGGCTGGTTCTGGTAACCAAATCAGGAGTCAGAAATGCCGTTATTGGACAGTTTTACCGTTGACCACACCCGTATGGAAGCGCCAGCGGTGCGTGTGGCCAAGACCATGCAGACCCCGAACAAGGACACCATTACCGTGTTCGACCTGCGTTTCTGTGTGCCGAACCAGGAGATCCTCTCCGAGCGCGGTATCCATACGCTGGAGCACCTGTTCGCCGGTTTCATGCGTGATCACCTGAACGGCAACGGCGTGGAGATCATCGATATCTCCCCCATGGGTTGCCGTACCGGCTTCTACATGAGCCTGATCGGCGCGCCGGACGAAGCTCGTGTTGGCGCAGCCTGGCAGGCGGCCATGAGCGACGTGCTGACCGTGCAGGATCAGGCCAAGATCCCCGAACTGAACGAGTATCAGTGCGGCACCTACAGCATGCACTCGCTGGAAGAGGCGCACGCCATTGCCCGTCATGTGCTGGAGCGCGGTATCGGCGTCAACCACAACGACGAGCTGGCCTTGCCGGAAGAGAAGTTGAAGAGCCTGTGAGGCGGATGAGCTGTCGCTCATCGGATAATCTCTTCGGGGAATGTTAAAAGAACCGGTCAGCCATGCTGACCGGTTCTTTTTATCTCGCCCGATCGCAAAAATGGGGATGACTTGCTCCCCTTGCCAACTCTGATTAGGATGGTTTTTGACCTGAACCTGTTGGCGGAGGTGTGACGATGAAAGGGGTATTGCTGCGTTGGCTGGCCCGTTACGATGCATGGTGCGAGGAGTGGGGGCTCACTCAGGAGAACCGGCGCTGCTGCACACCGGTTCGTTATGATGATGATTCAAGCAAAGAGCGAGTTTGCGCTGAAGAGGCTGAACTCAATCAAAATTGCGGGTCACGGCACCGGTAACACTGTTGTACTCGAAGCCGAGGCCGTTTAGATAATCCGAGTTGGTCTGGAAGCGGTTGATTGAGTCGCGCAGGATATAGCGGCAGTTATCGTGGCGAAGCGTGCCATCAGCCTGCCCGTTTGCCTGGATGAGTCGGGAGATGTAATCACTCTTTGAGTTGGTATGGAGTTCATCGACCGCCGTCAGATCGGTGTCGAGCAGGGCGCCGAACAGGCTCTCGCAGTCATCCCGGCTGTTGACGGAGATCTGATCGCTGTCGCCACCGGGGAATACGGCATCAGGCCCCTGACCATTCTGATCCTCCTTGGTGCCCACAGGCCAGCCGTAGTGGTTGATATCCAGATCTTTCTTGCCCATCCCGCTGAAGTTATACAGTGCGAGGTCTTGTCCCTGCACTTTCACCGCCCAGCCAGCATGGGCCAGCTGTACTGCACTGGCAAAGCTGCCAGCGGTCGCCGAGACTGTGCTTTTCAGGGCATCATCCTTGATATTGATAAAGCGGGGCAGGGCGGTGACGGCTAGGATCCCCAGCACTATGATCACCAGCACCAGTTCAATCAGGGTAAAGCCGTTGTTTCTGTTGTTCATCATGTTCAATGACCCATTAAAGACCGCAAACAGGTGTGAGTGATATGCAGCTGATAGATACCCATTGCCATCTCGACTTTCCGGTGTTTGACCATGACAGGGCGGCGCTGCTGGCCCGTTGTCGGGCATTGGGGGTGATGGAGTATATCATTCCTGCCATCGCAGAGGATAACTGGACTCGTGTGATGGCACTGGCAGATCAGCATGACGGCCTCTTTTATGGCCTGGGCATTCATCCCTGGTATGCCGGTGAGCAGAGGGAGGGGGTAATGGAGCGGCTGCGAACACTGGTAATGAGCCAGCCTGCCGGGCTGGTAGCCATTGGCGAGTGTGGGCTGGATCTGCGCTCTCAGGTGCCGCAGGAAGGGCAATTTGCGCTGTTTGAGGCTCAGATCCGGCTGGCCGCCGATGCCGGGCTACCCCTGATGATCCACTCGGTGCGCGCCAATGACACAGTGGTCAAGGTCTTGCGCCGCTTCAAGCCGCCCCGTGGCGGGGTGATCCACGCCTTCAGCGGTTCGTTGCAGCAGGCGGAGGCATTCTGGCAACTGGGTTTTCGACTCGGGGTGGGCGGAGTGATCAGTTTTGAGCGGGCGAACAAGACGCGAGAGGTATTTCGGATCATGCCGCTTGAGGCCCTGGTGCTGGAAACCGACTCGCCCGATATGCCGCTGCAAGGTGAACAAGGCACCCGAAATACCCCGGAAGCGCTGCCGAAAATAGCGGAAATATTGATGACGTTGCGGGGGGAATCATCGGCGGATGTTGCGAAGGTGTTATTTGAAACTGCCCAGCACATTTTCCATCACGATCAATTGCCATGAAACAAACCTGCAACACATGATTAAGTTATCAGGAAAAAAAACGAGCGTAAAAATCGTTTGCTGTCTAATTTTGTGACACTTGGACATTTTGATAACGATAAAATGTGACCAGCATTCTATTTTATCGGACTTTAATTAGTATAATGCGCTCCCCTTGATTAGTTGGGTTTAATAACAACTCGCTAACAAGCCAGGTGCTACTAGAGGAAGATAATAATGAATTTGTTCATGGGTCTGGTAGGGATGGCGACGCTCGTCCTTATCGCGGTGCTGTTCTCCAGCAATCGCAAGGCAATCAACGTGCGTACCGTTGTCGGTGCGTTCGTAATTCAAGCCGGTCTGGGTGCGTTCGTACTCTATGTGCCGGTTGGTCGCGATATCCTGGTCGGTGTGTCCGACGCGGTATCCAGCGTGATCAGCTACGGCCAGAACGGGATCGAATTCCTGTTCGGCGGTCTGGTCAGCAACAAGATGTTTGAAGTGTTCGGTGGCGGCGGCTTTATCTTTGCCTTCCGTGTTCTGCCGGTCATCATCTTCTTCTCTTCCCTGATTGCCGTGCTCTACTACCTGGGCATCATGCAGGTTGTCATCAAGTTGCTGGGCGGTGGCCTGCAGAAAGTGCTGGGTACTTCCCGCACCGAATCCCTGTCAGCCACAGCCAACATCTTCGTAGGCCAGACTGAAGCGCCGCTGGTGGTTCGTCCCTACATCTCCAAGATGACTGACTCCGAGCTGTTCGCCGTCATGTGTGGTGGTCTGGCTTCCGTTGCCGGCTCCGTACTGGCCGGTTACGCCTCCATGGGCGTCAAGATGGAGTACCTGATTGCAGCCTCCTTCATGGCCGCACCGGGTGGTCTGCTGTTCGCCAAGCTGCTGGTTCCCGAGACCGAGACCCCGAACTATGACGAAAGCTCTGCTGATGCCGAGCTGGACGACAAGCCTGCCAACGTCATTGACGCTGCTGCTGCTGGCGCCTCTGCCGGTATGCAGCTGGCCCTGAACGTCGGCGCCATGCTGCTGGCCTTCATCGGTCTGATCGCCATGATCAACGGCATCTTCTCCGGTGTGGGTGGCTGGTTCGGTTATCCGCAGCTCTCCCTGGAACTGCTGCTGGGCTGGATCTTCTCCCCGCTGGCCTTCCTGATCGGTGTGCCCTGGAATGAAGCCATCGTGGCGGGTTCCTTCATCGGTCAGAAGCTGGTGGTGAACGAGTTTGTTGCCTACCTGAACTTTGCTCCGTACCTGAAAGATGAAGTGCTGATCAACGGCGTGGCCATGTCTGCCCACACCAAGGCGATCATCTCCTTTGCCCTGTGTGGTTTTGCCAACCTCTCCTCTGTTGCCATCCTGCTGGGTGGTCTGGGGTCGATGGCACCGAACCGCCGCGGCACCATTGCACGTTTTGGTCTGAAAGCCGTACTGGCTGGCTCTCTGTCCAACCTGATGTCTGCCACTATCGCAGGCTTCTTCCTGGCTCTCTCCGCCATGTAATAGCGGCCTGATTGACAGGGTATAAACACGAACGCCACGGCATCTGCCGTGGCGTTCGCGTATGGATCGGTGACAACCGTTTTCCTATCTAAACTAATAATAAAATGAGTCAAATCGGAGGTTATATGAATGAAGTGCTACTGGCGATGGTGGCTGGCTTTATAGTCGGTTTGTTGTTTTCTTTCCTCAAATTGCCGATCCCGGCACCACCCGTTTTGTCTGGGGTAATGGGGATCGTCGGGGTCTATCTGGGGGGATTGGCCTACTCCTGGATCCTGACTCGGTTCTTTTCGTAAGGCTTTTTTAGACCTGGATTTGCCAGATGTGAGGTACCTCTGAAATTGGCAAATCCGGCTTGCAAACAGGGGGTATCTCGGCTGAAATAGGCGTTGCCAGCAGGGTGCTGGCAATGACTAATACTCGATGAAATCGGGTGTTGGCGGTCAAATGGAATTGATTGGGAAGTCGGGTCAGATGTTGTCGGCCTTTCTCAAGTCTTCATGGAACCAAGTCCGCACTTTTGTAAGAAAGTGACAGGGCTCTTGCCTTATTTACAGTCGCAGTGCCTGCAGGGTGCTTTGAATGGCATCCGGATAGTGGCGGTGCCTTCGCACTGTAATTCCATTCCCGTATAGCTGGGGATTACTGCCTGTGCATCCATCGCTGGATGGTCTGGTGGTGCCCGGTTATCTGGATTAAATCGAGACTTTGGAGAACAGAATGACTGATCTGAAAGTGGCCGCCCAGCGCGCCCTGAACCTGATGGACCTGACCACCCTGAACGATGACGACACCGATCAGAAGGTGATCGACCTGTGCCGCAAGGCCAAGTCACCGGCTGGCCTGACTGCCGCCGTCTGCATCTATCCCCGTTTTATCCCTATCGCTCGCAAGACTCTGCGTGAGATCGGCGCTGCCGACGTGCGCATTGCGACCGTGACCAACTTCCCTCACGGCAACGACGACATTGAGATCGCCGTGGCCGAAACCCGTGCCGCTGTCGCCTACGGTGCCGACGAAGTGGACGTGGTATTCCCGTACCGTGCCTTCATGGCGGGCAATGAACAGATCGGTTTTGATCTGGTCAAAGCTTGTAAAGAAGCCTGTGGCGCCAAGGTGCTGCTGAAAGTGATCATCGAAACTGGCGAGCTGAAAGAAGAGGCACTGATCCGTCGTGCTTCCGAGATCTGTATCGATGCCGGTGCCGACTTCATCAAGACCTCCACCGGCAAGGTGCCGGTCAATGCGACTCCGGAAGCGGCGCGCATCATGATGGAAGTGATCAAGGCCAAGAACCCGAAAGTCGGCTTCAAGCCTGCTGGTGGCGTGAAAGACGCAGCCGTTGCCGGTCAGTACCTGGCCATGGCCGAAGAGATCCTCGGCAAGGACTGGGTATCCGCCCGCACCTTCCGCTTCGGCGCATCCAGCCTGCTGGCCAGCTTGCTGGCAACACTGGGGCACGGCGACAAGCCGGCCAACACCAGCGGTTACTAATAAGTTGATGAGAGGGCGGGGGACTCCCGCCCTGTCTAGCCCCCACCATGCGGTGTGCGGGCAAGGATCCAGGCTTGTTTGACGCCAGCAATGGCGGAGGGAATGAAAGATGTTTTTGCCTCAAGAAATTATTCGCAAGAAGCGCAACGGCGAAGCGCTCAGTACCCAAGAGATTCAATTCTTCATTCAGGGCATTACCAACAACACCATCGGCGAGGGGCAGATTGCCGCGCTGGCGATGGCGGTCTACTTCAAAGACATGACCATGGATGAGCGGGTTGCCCTGACTTGCGCCATGCGTGACTCCGGCATGGTACTGACCTGGGATCACCTGAACCTGGGTGGCCCGATTGTCGACAAGCACTCCACCGGCGGTGTGGGTGATGTGGTCTCTCTGATGCTTGGCCCGATGGTCGCTGCGTGCGGAGGTTTCGTGCCGATGATCTCCGGTCGTGGCCTGGGCCACACTGGCGGTACGCTGGACAAGCTGGATGCCATTCCCGGCTACCAGACCTCGGTCGACAATGATCGTTTCCTGAAAGTGGTGAAAGAGGCGGGTGTCGCCATCATCGGCCAGACCGGCGATCTCGCTCCGGCTGACAAGCGTATCTATGCAGTACGGGACATCACCGCCACCGTCGAATCCATCGCGATGATCACCGGCTCCATCCTCTCCAAGAAGCTTGCCTCCGGGCTCGAAGCACTGGTAATGGATGTGAAAGTGGGTTCCGGCGCCTTTATGCCGACCTTCGAAGCGTCCGAAGAGCTGGCCAAGAGCATCGTGGCCGTGGCCAATGGTGCCGGTTGCCGCACCTCTGCGCTGCTCACCGATATGAACCAGGTGCTGGCCTCCAGCGCCGGTAACGCGGTGGAAGTGCGCGAAGCGGTGCGCTACCTGACCGGTGAATACCGCAACCCGCGCATCCACGAAGTGACCATGGCGCTGTGCGCCGAGATGCTGATCTCCGCAGGTCTGGCCAGCGACGACAGCGATGCCCGCCGCAAGCTGCAGGCGGTGCTGGATAACGGCAAGGCTGCCGAGATCTTCGGTCGCATGGTGACTGGCCTCGGTGGTCCGGCCGATTTCATGGAGCGTTATGACGCTTACCTGCCGAAAGCGGCCATCGTGCGTCCGGTCTTCGCGGCCAACAGCGGCTTCGTGACTGCCATGGACACCCGCGAGCTGGGTCTGGCCGTGGTGGCGATGGGCGGTGGTCGCCGCGCTGCCGGTGACAAACTTGATTATGCGGTCGGTCTGACCGACTTTATCCGCCTGGGTCAAAGCGTCGATGCTGACAAGCCGATCGCGATGATCCACGCTCAGACTGAAGAGCAATATGCTCAGGCTGCCAGCATGGTGCAGGCGGCTGTCCGGATTGGTGGCGAGCGGCCCGAGGCACTGCCTGAAGTGTACCGCCGTATCACCCTGGCTGATTTGTAACAAGGGGAAGACCCATGAAACGTACCTTTATTCTGATGATGGACTCTTTCGGTATTGGCGCTGCTGCCGACGCCGAGAAGTTCGGAGATGTGGGCGCCAACACCCTTGGCCATATCGCCAAGGCGTGTGCGGCAGGTGAAATTGAAGGCCGCGGTGCCCTCAGTCTGCCGAACCTCAACAAGCTGGGTCTGGGCCACGCCTGCGAGCAGGCCTCCGGCTACTTCCCAGCAGGGCTGAAGAAAGATATCGAGGTGGTCGGTGCCTATGGCTTTGCTCAGGAGCTCTCCTCCGGCAAGGACACCCCGTCCGGTCACTGGGAGATTGCCGGTGTACCCGTGCTGTTCGAGTGGGGCTACTTCAAGGATCACCACAACAGCTTCCCGCAGGAGCTGCTGGACGCCATCGTCGAGAAGGCCGGTCTGCCGGGCTATCTGGGCAACTGCCACGCCTCCGGTACCCAGGTGCTGGACGATCTGGGCGAAGAGCACATGAAGACCGGCAAGCCGATCCTCTACACCTCTGCCGACTCCGTGTTCCAGATTGCCTGCCACGAAGAGACCTACGGCCTCGAGAAGCTCTATGAGCTGTGCCACATCGTGCGCGAGCTGCTGGAGCCCTACAACATCGGCCGCGTGATTGCGCGTCCGTTCGTGGGCACTGGCAAGGGCAACTTCAAGCGTACCGGCAACCGTCACGACTACTCCGTGCTGCCGCCGGCGCCGACCGTGCTGGACTACATGAAAGATGCGGGTGGCCAGGTGGTCTCCATCGGCAAGATCGCCGACATCTATGCCGAGCAGGGCATCACCAAGAAGGTGAAGGGTACAGGTCTGGTTGAGCTATGGGATCGTACTCTGGAAGAGGTGAAAGCCGCCGGTGACAACACCATCGTCTTCACCAACTTTGTGGACTTCGACTCCTCTTACGGCCACCGTCGTGACGTGAAGGGTTACGCCGATGCACTGGAGTACTTCGACTCCCGCTTGCCGGAACTGTTCGAGCAGATGCAGGATGGCGACGTGGTGGTGCTGACCGCCGACCACGGCTGCGACCCGACCTGGGGTGGCACTGACCACACCCGTGAATATATTCCGGTGCTGTTCTTCGGCAAGCCGGTCAAGGCTGGCTCCGTCGGTCGTCGCGAGACCTTTGCCGATATCGGCCAGAGCATCGCGGCTTACCACAGTCTGCCGAAACTGGCATACGGTACCAGCTTCCTGTAATTTACCCGCCCGCCACTTCGGCGGCGGGCAATTTATAAAACAATAAAACTCAACCTGTGTGAAGGAATCAAGAGAATGGCAACTCCTCATATCAATGCGAAAGATGGCGCCTTTGCTGATACCGTGCTGATGCCGGGCGACCCCCTGCGCGCCAAGTACATCGCTGAAACTTTCCTGGAGAACGTCGAGCAGATCTGCGACGTGCGCAACATGTTCGGCTTTACCGGTACCTACAAGGGCCGTCGTATCTCCGTCATGGGTCACGGCATGGGTATCCCGTCCTGCTCCATCTACGCAAAAGAGCTGATCACCGATTACGGTGTGAAGACCCTGATCCGCGTGGGCTCCTGCGGTGCCGTGCGTGAAGATGTGAAACTGCGTGACGTGGTAATCGGTATGGGTGCCTGCACCGATTCCAAAGTAAACCGTCTGCGTTTCAAGGATCATGACTTCGCTGCCATCGCTGACTTCGACCTGGTTGCCAATGCTGTTCAGGCTGCCAAGAACAAGGGCACTCCGGTGCGCGTTGGTAACATCTTCTCCGCCGACCTGTTCTACACCCCGGATCCTTCCATGTTCGACGTCATGGAAAAATACGGTATCCTGGGTGTCGAGATGGAAGCGGCCGGTATCTACGGCGTGGCTGCAGAGTACGGTGCCAAAGCACTGACCATCTGCACCGTCTCCGACCATATCCGTACCGGCGAGCAGACCACTGCCGAAGAGCGTCAGCTGACCTTCAACGACATGATCGAGATCGCGCTGGACTCCGTCCTGCTGGGCGACAAGTAATCCGTCGTAGTGGCATGACAAGTGGAATGAAAACGGCGGCCTTGGGGCCGCCGTTTTGCATTTCTGAGGCTGGCGTCATAGGTCGAGGGCGAAGCGCCCCTTGCCCGCCAGCTTGGCCCGATACATGGCGGCATCCGCCCGGTGCAGCAGCTCATCGATGTGGCAGTGCTGACCATGACGACAGATCGCTCCGCCAATGCTGCCCGCCAGCGGTAGCCGGTGGCCAGCCACATCCCAGGGTTCGGCCATGGCGGCCAGCAGCCGCTGGCAAAGGGCTGGCAGCTCCTGCTCCGGGTGGCGCAAGTCGGGCAGTATGATGGTGAATTCGTCGCCTGCGAGGCGGGCCACCATATCGCCGGGGCGCACTTCGGCACAGAGCACGCTGGCGAAGCGGTGCAGCAGGGCGTCCCCCACATGGTGTCCCAACCGGTCGTTGATCTCCTTGAAGCCATCCAGATCGAGAAACAGCAGGCCGAGCGCCTCCCCGTCATGGTGTACCCGCTCCAGCTCGCGGGTCAGGCGCAGGGTGAACGCGCGCCGGTTGGGCAGAGTGGTGAGCGGGTCGTGGCTGGCATCATGTTCAAGCTGGCTCTGCAGCGCCTTGAACTGGGTGATATCGGCACCCAGGATATAGATCCCTGCCTCATCGCCCCGGCTCGGGATCATGGTGATCTTGAGATCGCGCGGGCCGATGGGCAGCTCGAAGCGGTATTCGAAGCTCACCTGCTCCCCCGCCTGTGCCCGGGCCAGATAGGTCATGGCATTGGCATAGGCGGCTTCACCGATCACTTCCCGCGCGCTCATATCCAGCATGCGTTCGGGATCGAGCCCGAAATAGCGGCAGTAAGCCTGATTGGCAAACAGGTAGCGCCCCTCTGGCGAAAGCATGCTGATGGTGACCGGCAGGCCGTCGGTGATGGCGCGCAGTCGGGCACGGTTGCGCTCCACCTCGGCCATTGCGATGTGCAGTTGCTCGACGGCTGCCGACTGCTCGCGGGTGCGTTCCCGCACCTGCATCGCCAGCCCCAGCTGCAGCTGCAGCAGCTTCTCTTCGGCCAGCTTGCGCTCGGTGAGATCGGCAAACACGGCGATCAGGTGGGGGGCCACGGTGCGGCTTTTGCACAGGGTTACGCTCAGTTGTACCCAACAGTGGCGGCCATCGGCACGCAACATCCGCTTCTCCAGCCGGTAGTGCTGGCGCTTGCCATCGATCAGCTCTTGAAAGATCGGCAACTCTCGCGGCAGATCGTCGGGATGGGTCATGGCTTGCCAGGTTTGATTCAGCATCTCCTGTTCGCGATAACCGAGCAGCTGTTGCAGTCCCGGATTGGCTTTGAGCCACACCCCCTCCATAGAGGAGAGCGCCATGCCGACCGCCGACTGGTTGAAGGTCTGGGTGAAGAGATGCTCCTGATCTTCCAGCACGTTGCTGAGGCTGCGTACTTGATGGCGCCGCTCGAGATCGTGCAGGGTGCTCTCTACCAGCAGGCCGAAATCATCGAGATCCTGGCGCTGCGCCTCATCGAGGGTACGCGGCTTGCTGTCTACCAGACAGAGGGTACCGAGCACTACTCCGTCCAGCGCCCGCAGGGGGCGACCGGCGTAGAACACCACATGGGGTGGGCCGAGCACCAGCGGGTTGTCGGCAAAGCGGGGATCGATACGGGCATCCGGCACCTGCATGATGCCGGGCTGCAAAATGGCGTGGCCACAGAAGGAGTGCTCCCGGCTGATTTCGCACAGCGGGATGCCGGTGCGGGAGAGAAACCACTGGCGATCCACATCGGTCAGGGAGACCAGTGCCACGGGCAGATCAAAATGGCGGCTGATGAGGCGGGTCAGGCGATCCAGCTGGGCGATGGGCTCGCGGTCGAGCAGCCCGAGGATCCGCAGTCGTGCCAGCCGACTCTCTTCATCCACGGGTAAAGTGGGGGCAATCATGCAGCTCTCCTGCTGGTTGTGCCATCAAGGATATATATACAAGGTGGCAGGGGGATCTGCGCCGGTCTACGGCTGATCGGCAGGTTTGCTCTTTTTCTTGTGTTTGCGCACCCGCATGTAGTTGCGGCGCACGCCGTAGGAGATGAGTAGCCCGGCCAGCAGGGCAACCAGCAGCATCAGCCGCTGTTTCTCCTGCACTACTTTGAGCCGGGTATCCTTGTCTGCCAGCAGCTTTTGCTCTTCCAGGGTGATGCGCAGGTAGCCGATGGTCTGAGCGCCATCGAGGATCTCCTGCACGAACTGGATCCGCCCCTTGCCCTGATCCGGCAGCGACTTGTTGTCGCTGCCGATGGGCAGCAGGCTCTCCAGCGGCACCGCCTGCTCCGACTGGGCGAGGGGAATGCCACGTCCGTCATAGAGGGTGACATCGAGGATCTCCGGCTCGGCAGCCAGATCCCGTGCCAGCCGCTCCAGCTCGCTGCTTTTGTCTTCCTTGATCCAGCGCTTCATGTCGCGGGCGGCATAGGCGACCAGTGCCTGCGCCCTGTTGCGCGCCTCACTGTGCAGTGATGCCTGGCTTTCACCCTGCATATGGATGAGCACGCCGAGTACCCAGCAGCCGAGCAGAATGCCGGCGGCCAGGCTGAGAACACGTTTGATGGGAAGATGACGCTGCAAGCGTGAGACCTCATGGTGACAAGGAGTGGCGGGATCTTGGCGCTTGCCTGTACAAAAAGCAATACGCTACTCTGGGCCAGCATTGTTAACCCCCTGATCACCAAGGAAGGCGTATCCCTTATGTTGTTGTCCCGGCTCCCCCCTCTGTTATCCGATTGGCCCGCGTTGTTGTCCGGCGCACCCTGCTGGCAGCTCAACGTTGATGCGTTGCAGCCGACAGAGACCCCGCAGGCGGGGGGCTGGCTGGTGCTATTTGGCAAGGGGCTGGGCGCATCCCATCTGGCGCGTCTGTCGCCACTGTTGGCCGCGCAGGGGCTGGCAGCCACCCTCTATCCTCCCAGCGAGGTGGCGGGTGTGCCGCTGCTGCTGCTTGGCTGCGATCGCTTCTCACCCGCGCTGGTGGCCGAGCTCAAGAGCGGTGTGTGGGAGATCGATCTCTGTCATTTGCCCGCGCTGCCGACCCTGAGCGAACCCGGCCTGCTGGTGATGGACATGGATTCCACCGCGATCCGCATCGAGTGTATCGACGAGATTGCCCGCCTTGCCGGGGTGGGGGAGCAGGTGGCGGCGGTAACGGCCGCGGCCATGCAGGGTAAGCTGGAGTTCTCCGACAGCCTGCGCAACCGGGTGGCCCTGCTGGCAGGGGCGCCGGTCACCATTCTCGACCAGGTAGCCGCCAACATGCCGTGGATGCCCGGCTTGCAGTTGATGGTCGATACCCTCAAAGGGGCGGGTTGGAAGGTGGCCATCGCCTCCGGTGGTTTTACCCGTTTTGCTGGCCAGTTGCAGCGCGAGCTGGGGCTCGATGCTATTTTCGCCAACGAGCTGGCGGTGGAAGGGGGTCAGCTGACCGGCAAGGTGAGCGGGCGCATCGTCGATGCCAGCGTCAAGGCCGAGGTGTTGCAGCAGTTGGCGCAGGAGTACGGCATTGCTGCCGCCCAGACTGTGGCCATCGGCGATGGCGCCAACGATCTCAAGATGATGAGCGTTGCCGGCCTTGGCATCGCTATTCACGCCAAACCGCTGGTGCGGGCGCAGGCGGCGGCCACCCTCAATCATCACGATCTGGAAGGGGTGATCTGCTTGCTGGCGGCGCGGGCCTGCAGCGAGCGGCGCTGGGACCAGCGCTGATCGTGTTTCAAGGAGGAAACCCATAAAAATGGAATTGTTGCAGCAGTCTCTATTTATCCCCTGTGGCGCCCATCAACTGCATGTTCGCCACATCAAACCCCGGGTCGCCGTGCATGGCGAGCCGATCCTGATGGTGCACGGCGCCATCGAGAACGGCCGGATCTTCTACACTGAATCGGGCAAGGGGCTGGCCTGTTTTCTGGCCCGCCACGGCTATCAGGTCTATGTGGCTGATTTGCGGGGGCGGGGGCTCAGCACCCCGGCCATCGCCGAGCAGGCGGAGCACGGTCAGCACGAACTGATCACCGAGGATCTGCCCGCCCTGCACCGCTGGATTGCCGCGCGCCATCACGGCTTCAAGGTGCACTGGGTGGCCCACTCCTGGGGCGGTGTCATCATGGCCTCGACTCTGGTGCGCTTTCCCGAGCTGGCGGAGCAGGTGGCCAGTCTGCTGTTTTTTGGCACCAAGCGCGGAGTGTCGGTGCACAATCCCGAGCGCTGGCTGAAGGTGGATCTGATCTGGAATCGGTTGGCCCCCTGGCTGGCCCGCCGCCGCGGTTTTCTGGCGGCTCGCAATCTGAAGATCGGGGCGGACGACGAGCCGCTGCGCTATCTGCAGGAGACCATCCCCTGGGTCAAGTGTGGCCCCTGGCAGGATCCCTACGACGGTTTTGCCTATGACGAGGCGGCAGCACGGGTCAACTGGCCGCCGCTCTGGATGATTTCGGCCAAAGCGGACAAGGTGCTGGGTCACCCGACCGATGTGCGCCGTTTCAGCGCCGAGATGGGCTCGGTCACCCGCCACACTCGCCTTGGCAGGGACAATGGTAACCGCCTCGATTATGACCACATCAACATGCTGACCGCCCCGCAGGCGCAGGAGGATCACTTCCCCCAGATCCTTGACTGGCTGCTCAATCCGCAGGCGGCATGACAAAAAACAGGGCGCATCGTGCGCCCTGCGTCATTTGGGTATGCTCCGAGATCTTCAGCTCAGCGGCGGCGTGATGCCAAAGCGGAACAGGGTGGCCCGGGTGGTATCGGTCAGCTCGCCGACACCCACCACGCTCCACAGCTCCTCTTCCAGCTTCTTGGCCTTGTGGATGGCGAACTTGGCTATGTAGTCCAGCTCGTTGGCGATGAAGTTGGTGTCGGGCCGCCCGGTGCGGGAGATGCCGACCAGTACCGAGTAAAACTCTCCCTGTTGTTGTGCCAGTTCGATGAACTGACGTTTCTCCTTGCTGCTGACAAAGCTGCTGGCCAGCCGGCTGTTGAAGATGGGCAGGCCCGCCTTGGTCTGGATGCTGGCGATGTAGACCTCGTCTTCTCTCGGTTTGTCCTCCCGCTCGATGGCGCGCAGCGGGTTCATCAGCAGCTCCTTGAGCAGTTCCCCCTGAAACAGCGGGTAGAGGTTCTCCTGCTCCGGCAGCTCGGCACAGGCTTGCAGCAGCCGCTGCAGACTGCGCGGTTGCAGCGACTTGCCGATGGAGGCCGGTTTGGGCGCCCCTTTCAGCTTGTTGACGTAGACCGGCGAGTTGAACAGGTGATGGGTGTAGATGTTGCGCAGTGCCCGCGCCAGCCCCCGATAGCGGCGCTGCTCCTGCGCCGCCTTGAGCTTGTTCTGGTTGCTCTCGATCAGCAGGCTGAAGAATTGGCGGCCGGTATGGCGATCCGAATCCCCTTCGATGCAGAGGTGCAGCACGGTACGGGTCATGTTGAGGCTGACCAGCCGGTAGGAGAGGTGCTGCAGATCCATGCTCTTGGAGAGCTCCTGCAAACGGGGCAGGGCGATGGTCACCACATCGTTCTTCTCGCCGATGAAGGCCTCTTCCAGCTCGATTTGCAGGCCGTGAGTCGAGATGTCGCGGGTCCAGCCGATCCAGGATTTGCCATTGTGGTGGATGGCGACCGCCGTCTTGTGGATGTAGCGCAGCTCCTTGCGCAACTGGACATAGTGCAGGGTTTCGAGCTCGAACGGGGCGACGCCCTGCTCGTGGCCAAAGCGCTGCAGCTCGTTGGCATTGTGATTGACCCCCTCCTGATGAAACTCCTCGCGCTGGGACTCCAGGCCGATCTCCTGCAGCAGGCCGCAATAGCCGATCTGCTTGAGCCGCTCGAGCAGCAGGATATCTTGCAACTGCGGGTTGTCCTGCCCCTGTAGTTGGCCCACATCCGCCTCGACCAAATCACACGCCTCCAGCGAAAATTTGTAGACGCGCCAGCTGGGGCGGCGCGAGCCCACCTGGAAAAAGAGGGCTGTAAGGCCACTCTGGCGCAGCTCCTCGGCGGTCGCGGAGAAGAAGTAGATATGGCTGCGCACAGTGTGGGTAAAGCAGTAGATGATGACCTCGGTGGTGGTGCCGGGGGCCGGGCAGAGCCGTTTCATCCGCTCGGCATTGAAGAGGCCCGCGAGGGCATCGCGGTTCTTTTCGTCGCGCCAATACTCCAGCAGGTGCTGGTTGTTCTCGGTACGCAGGGCTATCTCGAGGTTGGGGCTGTCGCCGGTGCCGAAGAAGAGCGGCATGCCGGTCATCCGCGGCAGGTAGAATTGCTCATAGCCCTTGATGATGGCGGCGGAGAGCAGGTAGTCAACGCTGACCCGATAGCGGATCTTGTTGGCCTCGATAAAGTCGCTGAGGAAGGCATCGAAGGCGGGCTGCTCGCCCGATCGCACCAGTCTTAGCCAATATTTCCCCTCTTTGCTCTCTTCACCGAGTATCTGGTAGCCGACCGGTTGGTGCAGCACCGGATTGGGGGTGTCCCGCTCCAGCCCGGTAAAGAAGACCTCCACCTGGGCGCCGGTGTGGTAGTTGGGCATATAGGGGACCGAGACCCGCATGCCTCCAAGTGATAGGTCAGAACTCTTGGCGAACAGCTTCTCACCGTCCTGAAACTTGATCAGCACCGGCGAGCTGAAGTGCATCCGCTCCTGACGGCGGCCGTAGTAGCTGGCAAAGGCGATGGTATTGACGTCATATTGCCGGAAGGGGCTGGCAGGGGGAGATAGCTGACCATCCACGCGGGCGTTATGGTGCTGTTTTTGCCACTGTTGCAGCGCCTCGTAGACACCGAGAGTATAGATATCGCGGTAGAGATAGCATTGGGACTGAAACAGGCCGATCGCCTCGGCGGGCATGAAGTGGGTGATGCCGTCGAATTCATGCACCAGGCACTCATCCCCCAGCTCATCGCGCATGTCGATGACCCTGCGGCAGGGTGAGCACTTGCGCTTGAGCTCCATCTTGATCAGAAAACGGCTGTTGCTATTTTCCTCCTGGGTCATGCGGTTGAAGATCTCGTCGAAATCTTTCTCCCGCAACAAGGGGACGAGTTGTTCAATCAGATGTTGCTGGTGTTCTGAATCCATGTGTTCCTGCCACGGAAAGTCACTTTTCCGATTCTGGGTTTGATCTGTCGGTCGCAAACAAGTATATCAAGCAGGAATTCATCCTGTCCCCGAGTTATCAATGGCCAAAAATAAAACTGCTTATGTTTGTTCCGAATGTGGTGCCGACTTCACACGCTGGCAAGGTCAATGCAGCGAATGCAAGGAGTGGAATACCATCACCGAGGTGCGTCTCGGGTCGGTGAGCCCCGCTGGCAAGAGTGCCCGATACACCGGTTATGCCGGCGCGGTCGGCAGTCAGGTACAAACATTGGCAGAGATCGCCACCACCGAAATCCCCCGTTTTACCTCAGGTTTCAAGGAGCTGGATCGGGTGCTTGGCGGTGGCGTGGTGCCCGGTTCGGCGATTCTGATCGGCGGCAACCCGGGGGCGGGCAAGTCGACCCTGCTGCTGCAGACCATGTGTGGTCTGGCCGAGCGGATGAAAACCCTCTATGTCACCGGCGAGGAGTCGCTCCAGCAGGTGGCGATGCGGGCCAACCGCCTCGGGCTGCCCACCGACAAGCTGCGGATGCTCTCCGAGACCAGCGTCGAGCAGATCTGCCTGATTGCCCAGCAGGAGCAGCCGCAGATCATGGTGATCGACTCCATTCAGGTGATGCATGTGGCGGATGTGCAATCATCCCCCGGTTCGGTCTCACAGGTGCGTGAAGCGGCGGCGCTGCTGACCCGCTACGCCAAACAGAATCATGTGGCCATCTTCATGGTGGGTCACGTGACCAAGGATGGCAGTCTGGCCGGCCCCAAGGTGCTGGAGCACTGCATCGACTGCTCGGTGCTGCTCGATGGTGGCCATGACTCCCGTTTTCGGACCCTGCGCTCCCACAAGAACCGCTTCGGCGCGGTCAACGAGCTGGGGGTCTTTGCCATGACCGAGCAGGGGATGCGCGAGGTGAGCAACCCCTCCGCCATCTTCCTCAGTCGGGGTCAGGAGCAGGCACCCGGATCCATCGTCATGGTGATCTGGGAGGGCACCCGGCCGCTGCTGGTGGAGTTGCAGGCGCTGGTGGACTACTCCCAGCTCTCCAACCCGCGCCGAGTGGCGGTGGGCATGGATCATAACCGGCTCGCTATGCTGCTGGCGGTGCTGCATCGTCACGGTGGGCTGCAGATGGCGGATCAGGATGTCTTCATCAACGTGGTCGGCGGGGTCAAGGTCGAGGAGACCAGTGCGGATCTGGCGCTGCTGCTGGCGATGGTCTCCAGTTTCCGGGATCAGGCACTGCCTAAGGATCTGGTGGTGTTCGGCGAAGTGGGCCTTTCCGGTGAGATTCGTCCGGTGCCGTCTGGTCAGGAGCGGTTGCAGGAGGCAGCCAAGCACGGTTTCCGTCGCGCCATCGTGCCGCACGCCAATGCCCCCAAGCACCCCATCGAAGGGATGGAAGTGGTGCCGGTCAAGAAGCTGTCCGAGGCTCTCGAGGCGCTGTAATCGTCCCGCATTGTAATTGAGACAACAGAACAGCAAAAAAGAGCGCCTCGGCGCTCTTTTTACGGGGTGGAACCTGCCATCAGGGCTGGCTATGCTCCAGATGCTCGCTCAGCAGTTGTTCCAGCTCGCGGTGGAGCAGCTCTTCGTCGCCGACGTTGAGCTCGATCATCCGCTTGAGGTGGGTGGCGCTGTCGATGTCGATGTGGTGGCAATAGAAACCCAGCTTCTTGCTGGCCTCGTGGGTCAGCTCGACCTGCATCTTGATTTCGATATCGCTACCGCTGAGCACAAAGCTGAGCTGGTACTCTTTGTTGTCACGACTCTCCCAGTCGTCGGGGCGGATCAACAGGGCTCCCTGCAAGGAGACATCGACCAGCTGAGTCTGCCACTTCTGTTCCCCCTGAGTTAGTTCTGCCATGGTCAAGTAGAGGATCCGTGCAAAACGGCGGCGCTCAGACATGCTCATCTCCTGTATGCAATAAGTGTGGACGCTAGGGTCATTGCTCTGAGTGTAATCCACCTTGGTTGCCAGTATCTTGAACTTGCTCCGAAAATGGCGTTCAGGCTTGCTGGGTAGTCAAGGATTCCACCACATGGAGCGCCTTGACCAGACGATCTTCCTGTTTGAAGCGCTCCTCCAGTACCGGACCCAGCTCGTTGAGATCGTCATCCAGCAGCAGCAGTTGGGCCTCGTCGGCATCGCTGTATTTGTCGTTGAACTCGAGAGCGAATTCGGTGCTGGTACGAATGTGGGGATAGATTCGCTTGGCCAGCTCCAGCGTTTCGCCGCTGGCTTGCTCGAAGGCGGTGACCACATGGTGGTAGATCTCGAAATGACCGGCGCTGACATAGTCGACCAGCTTTTCGCAAAAGTGCTGCAGCTCTTCCGTTTTTGGCAGGTTGCGTTGCTTGGTGCGGGCCGGGGTGAGGCCTGCCAGCCGCATATACTCGACCAGCAACGCTTGCCTTGCATCCAGCCAGTCATCGATAGCCTTATGCTTGCCAGCCAGCGCCTGTTTGGTCTGTTCCAGTTTCGTCAACATAATCCCTCCGTGGGGCAAAGGCTGGGCGTTTGATGGGCTTCCGAGCCGTTTGAGCAGTGACATTACCTATAACTAGGGAAAATCTGACCAAGCGTCAATAGCCATGCCGGGATATTGTTAAGTGACGAAGAAATAGGCTCTCTATCGTTTCCCCATGCCTGCAGCTTTCAGGCCGGTCCGCAGTTTTTCTGGTGTGGAATGTGACTATTTCCGCAGATCTTGATGAAAACCCCAGCGTTTGACGCGTTCGGCTCGATAAAGGCTTTGCCTGTGCGTTTTTTTTTGCATAGAGTGACCCAGCGCTAAATGCCCGATCATAAAGGAAATGTTATGAACAAAGCTCAACTTGTCGATGCGATTGCCGCCAAAGCAGATCTGAGCAAAGCTCAGGCCAAAGTGGCTCTGGAAGAGATCATCAATGGTATTACCCAGAGCTTGAAAGAAGGCGATGCTGTGCAACTGGTCGGTTTTGGCACCTTCAAGGTCACCCACCGCGCAGGCCGCACCGGTCGTAACCCGCAAACTGGTAACGAGATCCAGATTGCTGCTGCCAACGTGCCTTCATTCGTGGCTGGCAAGGCTCTGAAAGACGCCGTCAAGTAAGTCCGAAAGTCTGTTTTGTCCAATGCCAGTCAGCTTGCTGACTGGCATTGTTTTTATGGGGTTCTCACATCCTTCCGGTTAGTGCTTCCTGACTTTTCCTGCTGTGCCAGTTCCTTCTGTCAGCCTTGTTGTGGCTGAGGATTCATGCCGTCTGCGGGCTGGATGGCAGCGGCCAGATCCGTTCATAGGCCCAGGTAAAGAGCATGATGTAGACGAGGTAGAAGGCGACGAAGCCGAGATCCAGCATCAGGGCGTCCCACAGCCCCAGATCGAGCCAGAACATGACACAGGGGAGGGAGAGCATCATAAAGCTCGCCTCGTAGCCAAAAGCGTGCAGGAAGCGGTCGAGTGGTCGCTTGTTGGCGCGCCCGCAAAGTTTGAGCAACCCCTTGTCGAACAACAGGTTCCAGCCGTAGGTCCAGGCGGTGGCGACGATGGAGAAGAAGATGGCCAGCGAACCGACCTCGGCGACGCCCTGACCAAACAGCTGGCTGATCAGCGGTGCGACCAGCGCCAGCCCGATGCCTTCGTAGAGAACCAGATAACGAAGTCGATCCGGGGTGGTGCGCAGTTGGGTACTACTCATGTGATGTGCCTCCTGTGGGAGGCGCATTCTAATCAGGGAGTGGTTAAAAGAGAAGCACCCCGGCTCGTCAGGGCTGGCGTTGAGGGGGCATGATGATGCCCCCTCTTTGCGATACGTCTCTATTGCCAACTCTGGGCGCTGACCCCTGGTGGTCAACAGGCGCCGGTTGGCGTGACATGGGTCAGCATGGCAAAGCCCTCTTCCACCTGAGTGAGCTGTACCTTGACCTCTCCCAACTCGGCGAGCGAGGCAACATGGGTACCGCCACAGGGGATGGTCACCTCCTGACCTTCCAGCGTGCAGTGCCAGTAGCGGGAATCGATGATCGCCTCGCCAGCGCGGCTGCGGCGGATCTCGCCCCCGGCGGCGATCCAGTCGGCCAGTTGCTGATTGACCTGCTCTTCAATCAGCGCCAGATCCGCCAGCAGCGCTTCGCTGTTGACCCCCTTCTTGCGCAGACTCTTGCCGATGCGGTACTGCTCGCGTGAGCCCATGGGCTCGACCCGTGAACTCTGAATGGCAAGGCGGTCGAAGTCGGGCTGGCCCAGCGCATCACGCTCGCTTACCTCCTTGCGCCAGTAGGGGATGAGTACCCGATTGAGCGCCAGCGCGGCCAGATGGCAGCCACTGTGGCCCAGACTCAGGGCGTAGCGGGCAGCGCTATCCACTTGCAATTCGACTTGGCTGCCGGCGGCCAGTGCGTGGTCACCGGTCAGCGGATGGACCACCACGAAACGCCACCCTTCAGCCCCCCGTTTGACCGGAATGGCAGTATCGACGAACAGCTCGCCATCCGGGCTGATAGCCCCCATCCGGCAAGGGGCAATGGCGGCTTCGCCCCCTTCCCAGCGAGCATGGCCCACATCCCCCGGCTGATCGGGCCAGAGATGGCTTTGGGGATGAAAGGGGGTGAGGTCGGTGACCAGCAGCGTGGTGTCACCGCGCTGGCAGCAGACCACGCTGGCCTGCTCCTGATGATGGCCCAGCACGAAGCTGGCTCGGGTATGTTCCATGGCAAGGCTCCCGCAACGATAAATGAGAAGAGAAAGCGGCAGCATACGCCAAAGTGCGAAAGGGCTCATTAACCAGCGTTAATGAGCCCCTCTGTTGCTTGACGGTTTGCTAGATCATGGCAACCAGCAGGTAGGCGTTGAGGCCGATCACCAGCGCGACGATAAGGCGGCCTACCGCCTGGGTGACGGGGTGGTTGCGATGTTCCCCCATCAGCGCCCGATCGCCGGTCAGCATCAACAGCGGAATGAGGGCCAGTGCGATACCAAAGCTCAGGACCACCTGACTCAGCACCAGAATGTCGGTGGTGTTGAGCCCCATGGCGATCACCACGAAGGCGGGAGCCATGGTGATTGCGCGACGCAGCCAGAGTGGGATGGTAAAGCGGACAAAGCCCTGCATCACCACTTGCCCGGCCAGGGTGCCCACCACAGTAGAGCTGATGCCGGAGGCGACCAGAGAGAGGCCAAACAGGGTGGCAGCCGCCTGACCCAGCAGCGGGGTGAGGGTCTGGTAGGCAGATTCCAGCTCCGCAACCTGCTGGTGGCCCGAACTGTGGAACGCTGCAGCCGCCATCGCCATCATCGCCAGATTGACGAAGCCTGCGATGGTCATGGCAATCGCCACATCGACCCGGGTGGTGTGCAGCCGCTGGCTGACCGAGCCCTGATCCTGCGTGTGCTGGGTCAGTGCCGAGTGCAGGTAGATGACGTGGGGCATCACGGTGGCACCGAGCACCCCGGCGGCCAGATAGACGGCATCGCTGTTGGGCAGGCCGGGGAAGAGGGCGCCCTCCAGCAGGCTGGGCAGATGGGGGCGGGAGAAGATCAGCTCAACGATGTAGGCTGCCGCAACGAACAGCAGCAGGCCACCGACTACGAACTCCAGCGGTTTCTGGCCGCGGGATTGCAACATCAGGATCCCCCAGGTCACCACGGCGGTGATGCAGGCCCCCTCCAGCAGGGTGACGCCAAGCAGCAGCTTGAAGCCTACTGCGGCGCCAATGAATTCGGCGAGATCGGTGGCTATGGCGATGATCTCTGCCTGCACCCAGTAGGCCCACACCGCCGGCTTCGGCAGTCGGTCGCGAATGTGCTCCGCCAGATTCTTGCCGGTGACGATGCCGAGCTTGGCCGAGAGGGTCTGCACCACCATGGCCATCAGGTTCGCCCACACCACCACCCACAGTAGCTGGTAGCCGAAGGTAGAGCCCGCCTGGATATTGGTGGCGAAGTTGCCCGGATCGATGTAACCGATGGCGGCGATAAAGGCAGGCCCGAGCAGGGTCAGTTTGAATTTGCGGGCCGGGATCGTTGTCGTCAGTGCGGGTTGCATGGCATCACCCTCCATAAGGATATGGAGAGAGAATAGATCTAAATGATAATTATTATCAATTGGTCTTTTGTATCATTTCCATCGGGAAAAACATTTGAGGCAGTCAGTTGCAGTGAAGGATGTGATTTTGTACAATATGCCGCCCTAGAAAAGCAGCGACTAAACACCTTTATGTTCCTTGCCTCCGAGGTCTGGCTGCACCTGGGCGGAGGCTGAATTAATCCGTAAGGAGCTAAAATGCGTCATTACGAAATCGTCTTCATGGTTCATCCGGACCAGAGCGAGCAAGTACCCGGCATGATCGAGCGTTACACCGGCGCTATCACCACCTCCGGTGGCACCATTCATCGCCTGGAAGATTGGGGCCGTCGTCAGCTGGCTTACCCGATCGACAAACTGCACAAAGCCCACTACGTTCTGATGAACGTAGAAGCAGAGCAAGCCGTTATCGATGAGCTGGAAACCAACTTCCGCTTCAACGATGCCGTTATCCGCAACATGATCATGCGCACCAAGCACGCTGTGACTGAAGTTTCTCCGATGGCCAAGGCCAAGGAAGAGCGTTTTGTCCGTCGTGACGACGAGCGCCGTGAAGAAGCTACTGAAGCTGCTTCCGAAGAGTAATTCTGGATCACTGAATAGAGGATAAAGGCCATGGCACGTTATTTCCGTCGTCGTAAGTTCTGCCGCTTCACCGCCGAGAACGTTACCGAGATCGACTACAAAGATATCGTTACTCTGAAAAACTACGTCACTGAATCTGGCAAGATCGTACCAAGCCGTATCACCGGTACCCGCGCCAAGTATCAGCGTCAGCTGGCACGCGCCATCAAGCGTGCTCGTTACCTGGCTCTGCTGCCGTACACCGATCTGCACAACAAGTAAGAATCGGTCCGGCACTTAAGCCTAACTCAACTTCTCTAGAGGAAAGGTAATGCAAGTTATCCTGCTCGACAAAATCGCCAAACTGGGCGGTCTGGGTGATCAAGTCGCTGTTAAAGCTGGCTACGCCCGTAACTATCTGATCCCGCAAGGCAAAGCTGTTATGGCTACCAAGGCTAACATCGAATCTTTCGATGCTCGCCGTGCTGAACTGGAAGCCAAACTGGCTGCCGGTAAAGCTGCCGCTGAAGAGCGCGCTGCCAAGCTGGCCGAACTGGCTGCCGTTGTTATCGCCTCCAAATCTGGCGACGAAGGCAAGCTGTTCGGTTCCATCGGTACCCGTGACGTGGCTGAAGCCATCACTGCTGCTGGTGTTGCTGTTGCCAAGAGCGAAGTCCGTATGGGCAACGTTCTGCGTAACACCGGTGAGTACGAAGTTGCCGTTCAGCTGCACGCTGACGTTAAAGCAACCGTACAGATCCAGGTTGTTGCCCTGTAATAGCGATTCGCTTTTGCAGAAAAAACCCGCGCTCTTGCGCGGGTTTTTTATTTTGGGGTCCGGGGGTAGAGTGAAGGTCTGTTCCACTGGAGGAGATCCTTATGGCAGCCTGGGTCGAAGGTCGCGTCATCGAACGCATCGAATGGACACCCACCCTGTTTTCCCTGCGCGTAGCGGCCGATCTGGCCCCCTACAAGGCAGGTCAATTCACCAAGCTGGCCCTCGAGCAGGGCGATCGCCGCATTCAGCGCGCTTACTCCTTCGTCAATCCTCCCTCTGCGCCATACCACGAGTTCTATCTGGTCGAGATCCCCAGTGGTGAACTGACCCCCTCGCTCGGCTCGCTACAAGCCGGTGATACCCTGCTGGTGCAATCCCAGGCGACCGGCTTCCTGACGCTCGATGAGGTGCCCGCCGGGCGCGATCTCTGGCTGCTCTCGACCGGTACGGCCATCGGTCCGTTCCTCTCCATGCTGGCCGATGGCGAGGTGTTTAACCGTTTCGAGAATCTGGTGCTGGTGCACGGGGTGCGCAAAGGCGAAGAGCTAAGTTATCAGCCACTTATCGCCAGCTTTGCCGGGCAATATAGCGAACGCTTTTGTTATGTTCCCTTTGTCAGCCGTGAGCCGTGGCCCGAGGCGATGGCAGGGCGGATCCCGGCTGCCATCGCCGAAGGTCGGTTGCAGGCGCGAGTGGGGCTGGAATTTTCACCCGAGCTGAGCCAGGTGCTGATCTGTGGCAACCCGGAGATGGTGAAAGAGACCCAGCAGACCTTGCTGGCGCTGGGGTTGGCCAAGAATCTGCGGCGGGCGCCGGGTAATATCAGTGCGGAGAACTACTGGTAATAGTCGTGGAGTCGGGGCCACGATTGGCCCCTGACCATTACTGGTTATTACCCTGAGGGGCGGAGAGCTGGTTGGTGCTGGGTGGCTGATTGCGGTTCTCTTCATCTTCCAGATTGAATTTGACCGCCTTGCAGTCGGCCGGAGCGGTTTCGCCGATCCCCAGATCGAGGCAGTCGTTCTGGGTCCAGCCGAACTGCTTGTCATCCCAGTCCAGATTGAATTTAAGCTCATCGACGGAGAATTCGGAGCCACTGCTCTCTTGATATTGCTGTGTCGCAGCGGCGCTGCCGGTAATCAGAAGAAGGGAGAGTAGCAAAGTGGTCTTACTGTTCATGATGGCCTCGGATAATTGCAACGGTGGATGAGTCTACTGATCGGGGCTGAACCCGAGCGGAACCGTAGTGCATCTCACCATTCGATTAAGTCAGGAGGGGATTGTATCGCGTTTCTGCTGCCGATTTGTCCGTTTTGGTCGCACTCTGGGCAGCTGGTTGTCAATCTGAAGGAATTCAGTCATTTGCCCTTCTCTACGCGGGCTCGACGACTATAATCGGCAGCCAACTTTTCCTGCACAGCACACCCCTTCATCATGACCACACAGGACTCCTCCGCGCTGCGCTACCCCAAGGGGTGGTTTGCTCTGACGACGGTATACAGTTTCACCGGGTTGGCCATTCTGGCCTCCATCATCTTCTCCCTGCTGCTGTTCCTCTCCATCGATGACAATCCGCTGATGAAGTGGCTGTTTGGCGGGCTGGCCATCATCTTCGAACTGGGCAAGTTTTACGTCTGGTACGAGTACGGTGAGCGCAAGGCGCGGCGGGATCTGGGCGGCGCTTTCTGGTCTCTGCTGTTCTACAGCGTGCTGGCGGCCATCTCCATTGGCGGCAGTATCGGTGGCATCAACAGTGCCACCAACACGGTATTGAGCCAGCAGGCACGCCACGAGCGGGAGCTTGCCCGTTTCGACGAGCAGATCGCCAGCATCGAGCGGCAGATCCAGCTCAACGAAGAGGCGGCCCGCAAATATATCGAGCTGGAGCGCATCTCTAGCGGTGTCTCCTCGTTGCAGCACGCCAACACCAAGCTGCGCTTGCAGCAGGATGAGCTGCGCCAGCAGCGCGATGCCAAGCCGGTCAACGAACAATCCTCCATGCTGGGGCTGATGAGCAGTCTGGCGGACGGGGTGGGGATGAGCATCAGTCAGGTGCAGTTCCTGTTGGTCTGCTTCCTCTCGGTGCTGCTCGACGTGTTTGGCGCCTTCTTCGTCAGCTTGATCGGCGAGGAGAACCGCTTTCGCCGGATGTGGCGCTGGCAGCAAGAGCAAGCCCGCCTTGCTGCGCAGGAAGCGCTGGCGATGGCGGCTCAGCACGAGCCGATGATACCCCCCGAGCCCGCTCCCGAAGTGCTGGCGCAGGTTCACGGTGCGCTGGTGAGCGGTGAGCTCAAGTGCAGCAAGCGCTCGGTGGCGCAGGCGCTGTCACTCTCGCTGGAGGAGGTGGATCGGGTGTTCCACCATCTGCTGTCGCAAGGGGTACTGGGGCAGGGGAGTAATCGCCACTACTACCTCAATCCGGCGCTGGAGCAGCAACCCGGGTAATGAGAAGGCCACCGGAATGCGGTGGCCTTTGTCGTTATAAAGCGGCGGTAGCACTCAGTGAGTCAGCACCATCATCAGGCTGAGGAAGGCGGCCAGTCCGCCACCGATACCGATGATCCAGTAAAACCCCTTGGCCCCCTGTTTGAGCGGGATGCGGAAGTAGAGCAGAAACGCCCACCACCCCAGTGCCAGCAACAGAGGAATAAGAAACATTCGAGCCATGGTGTCCTCGCTGTTATTCTGTTGACCCTTGATCAATCAACAGGATGGATTGTGCAATGACGCAACTACAGATTACCGCATTCGGTGACCCCTCGGTACTCAAGCTCAACCCTTCCCTCGATAAGGTGCCAGCCGATGGCGAAGTGCGGGTGCGCATCTGCTTTGCCGGGGTCAATCCCATCGATGCCAAAACCCGTGCAGGCCTTGGCTGGGCGGCGGCCCAGAACAAGGACAAGCTGCCCTGGACGCCGGGTTATGACGTCTCCGGCGTGGTGGAGAAGGTGGGCCCCGGCGTGACCTCGCTGGTCGAAGGTGATCAGGTGTGCGGCATGGTTGGGTTTCCCCTGAGCGCCGGTGGCTACGGGGAGTCTGTGGTGGCAAGCGAGAGCGAGCTGGTCAAACTCGACGGGGTGAGCCTCCAGCAGGGGGCTGCGTTGCCCTTGGCCGGTCTCACCGCCTGGCAGGGGCTGTTTGAGCACGGGGCCCTCCAGAGCGGCCAGCGGGTGTTGATCCTCGCCGGTGCCGGTGGTGTCGGCCATCTGGCGGTGCAGTTTGCCAGCGCCTATGGCGCCGAGGTGGTGGCTACCGCAAGCCCGGACAACCATGGCTTCCTGCACGCTCTGGGGGCGCGCTGGATGGTGGACTACCACGACGCAAACTGGCCAGCACGGGTGGTGGCAGAGGCCGGTCAGGTCGATCTGGTGCTGGATCTGGTGGGCGGCGAGAGCGGCAAGGCGGCGCTCGCCTGCGTCAAGCCGGGTGGCCGTCTGGTGACGGTGCCCACTATTACCGCCCAGCTGATCAAGGATGCGGGTGCTGCGGCGGGTATCGAGGTGGTCGGCATGCTGGTTCACCCCGATCAGAAGCAGCTGGGTCAGATGTTGATGCTGCTGCGTCAGGGGGAGGTGAAGGTCACCCTCGCCGGTGAGTTCGCTCTGGCTGAGGGTGCGCTGGCCCATCAGGCCATCGAAGGGGGCCATGTGCGTGGCAAGCTGTTGCTGCGGATGCCTGCGGCCGACGGCCTGCCCGGATGAATGGCATTACCGAGATGGGTCTGGGGTGGCTGTTTCTGAGCGCCTTCACCTCCGCCACCCTGCTGCCCGGCAGCTCCGAAGTGCTGCTGGGGGCCATGGCGGCCAAGGGGGAGTGGAGCATGGCGAGCCTGCTGCTGTGGGCGACGCTGGGCAATACCCTCGGCTCCATGACCACCTGGTGGCTCGGCTGGCTCGCCACCTTCAAGAAGAAACCGGAAGATTTTCAAGGCCGTGGGGAACAAAAAGCCTTAGGCTGGCTCAAACAACATGGTCACTGGTGTCTGCTGCTTGCCTGGACGCCGGTGGTCGGTGATGGTCTCTGTCTGTTGGCCGGTTGGCTGCGCTTCTCCTTCTGGCGCTCTCTTATCCTGATCGGGCTCGGCAAATTGTTCCGTTATGCCCTGGTTTTTCTGCTGGCCAGTCACATTTTCTAGCCTGTTTTTGTCACTCACGAGGTTACCGTGAACAAAGTCATACCTTTAACGATTCTGCTGGGCTTCACCCTGCCGGTGCTGGCGGCACCGACCCTGATCGCCGAACAGGGCAAGGAGGAGGGCAAGCTCGCCATCCCCTACCAGATGTACAAGCTGGACAACGGCCTGACCGTGATCCTGGCCCCCGATCGCTCCGATCCGCTGGTGCACCTCGATGTGACCTATCACGTCGGCTCATCCCGCGAGACGGTCGGCAAGTCCGGCTTCGCCCACTTCTTCGAGCACATGATGTTCCAGGGCTCGAAACACGTCGGTGATCAGGAGCATATGCGGATCATCAACGAGGCCGGTGGTGACATGAACGGCACCACCAACAAGGACCGCACCAACTACTACGAGACTGTGCCTGCCAACCAGCTGGAAAAAGTGCTCTGGCTGGAGGCGGATCGGATGGGCTTCCTGCTCGATGCTGTGAGCCAGAAGAAGTTCGAGATCCAGCGCGCCACCGTCAAGAACGAGCGGGCCCAGCGGGTCGATAACCAGCCATACGGGCTGGTGAGCGAGAAAGTGGGGGAGGCGCTCTATCCGCGCACTCACCCCTACTCCTGGCAGCCCATCGGTTACGTGGAAGATCTCGACCGGGTCGATGTGAACGACCTCAAGCAGTTCTTCCTGCGCTGGTATGGCCCCAACAACGCCACCCTGACACTGGGCGGCGACTTTGACAGCAAGCAGGCCCTCGCGTGGATTGAGCAGTACTTCGGCTCTATCCCGCGCGGCCCGGATGTGGCTGAGCCTGCTCCCAAGCCGGTGACCCTGCCCGAGACCCGTTATGTGACGCTGCAGGACAAGGTACACCTGCCGTTGCTCTATATCAGTTACCCCACCGTCTCTCTTGGCGATCCGCAGGAGCCGGCGCTCGACATGTTTGCCGACGTGCTCGGCGGCTCGGCCAGCTCCATGCTCTACCAGTCGCTGGTGAAAACCGGCAAGGCGATCGATGTGGGGGCGTCCCACTACTGTGAAGAGCTGGCCTGTACCCTGACCGTCTACGCCTACCCCAATCCGTCGCAGGACGGCAGCCTCAAGACCCTCAAGGGGGAGGTGGACAAGGTGATCGGCGAGTTCGCCCAGCGCGGTCTCAAGCCGGAAGATCTGGAGAAGGCGATCGCCAAGTACCGTGCCTCCGCCATCTGGGGTCTGGATAGCGTCTCCGGCAAGGTGAGCCAGCTCGCCATGGGTCAGGTGTTTACTCAGGATCCCAACTATGTATTCAAGACTCTCGATGCCATCGGCAAGGTGACCCCGGAGCAGGTGAAGGCCGCTTACGACCAGTTCATCGCGGGCAAACCGGCGGTGGTGCTGAGCGTGGTGCCCAAGGGCAAGACAGAGTGGCAGGTCGCTACCCCGAACTTTACCCCCGCCAAGCGTGAGCTGCCGGATTACAGCAAGCATGACGAGGCGCTGGCCGAACGACCGGTGAAAGACAATTTCGATCGCAGCGTGCAGCCCAAGGCAAGCGAGGCGGTGAGCGTCAAGGTGCCCGCCATCTGGCACGGCAAGCTCGACAAGAACATCGAGATTATCGGCACCAAGAGTGACGAGATCCCCGCCGTCTCCATCATGATCGCCCTGCCGGGCGGCATTCGTGCCGAAGATAAGGGGCAGCTTGGGCTGGCCAATCTGACTGCCGCCATGATGGGGCAGGGCACGGTGCGCCTGACCGAGGCTCAGCTCAGCGACGAGCTGCAAAAGCTGGGCTCTTCCATCGATGTCTCCAGCGCCCAGTACAACAACCTGATCACCGTCAGCTCTCTGGCGGACAAGTTGCCCCAGACGCTGGCGCTGGTGCGCGAGGTGCTGGAGCGCCCGGGCATGCGGGAGGCGGACTTCGAGCGGGTCAAGGCGCAGCTGCTGCAAGGGATGCAACAAGCGCAGCAACAGCCCGAGTGGCTGGCCGGGCAGGCGTTCCGCGAGCTGGTCTACGGTAAGCAGAACCGCCTCGGTCAGCCTTCCGACGGGGTGCCGGCCGATGTGGCCAAGCTGACGCTGGCGGATGTGAAGCACTTCTATCAGGCCTACTACAACCCCACCAATGCCAAAGTGGTAGTGGTCGGTGATGTGGGCCAGAAGCAGATCGAGGAGCAACTGGGCTTCCTGACCGAGTGGAAGGGGGCCACGCCGACCCTGGGGGATCTCAAGCTCAAGGGTGAGCAGGCCAAGCCGGGCATCTATCTGGTCGACAAGCCGGGGGCGCCCCAGTCGGTGATCCGCATCGGTCGTCGTGCCATGCCGTTCGATACCACGGGGGATTACTTCACCGCCGGGCTGATGAACTTCAACCTGGGTGGTAACTTCAACAGCCGCATCAATCTCAACCTGCGGGAAGAGAAGGGCTACACCTACGGCGCCAGCTCCGGTTTCTCCGCCAACCGCGAGGTGGGTACCTTCGCCACCGGCGCCAATGTGCGGGCCGATGCGACCGTCGATGCCATCCGTCAGTTCCTCAAGGAGATGGACACCTACCGCAAGAGCGGTCCGACCCCGGTCGAGCTGGCCTATATGCGCAGTGCGGTCTCCCAGCAGGATGCCCTCTCCTACGAGACCCTAGGCCAGAAGGCAGGCTTCCTGTTGCAGATGGTGATGTATGATCTGAAGCCGGACTATGTGCAGGCCCAGAGCAACCTGATCAAGACGGTGTCGCCCGAGGCGCTGAAGGCCAGTGCCGCCCGTTGGCTCAATCCGGCCGACATGGTGATCGTGGTGGTGGGAGACAAGCAAAAGCTTGAAAAACCCCTGCAGGAGCTTCATCTTCCCATCTATCCGCTGCAGTTGCCGTAACTGACGCTTTATAAAAATCAAGAGCCGCGCCGGATGGGGCGGCCTCACATGAGCCGTGAATATGACTACAACAAGCTTGTCGCTCACCGAGTTGCTGAATGCGTTGGGATCACCGGAGCGCCGCACCGCGCTCAAGGGGATCCGGCGCGGGATCGAACGTGAATGCCTGCGCATCACGCCGGATGGCCGACTTGCCCAGAGTGACCATCCCCGGGCGCTGGGCTCGGCCCTGACCCATCCCAATATCACCACCGACTACTCGGAGAGCCTGCTGGAGTTCATTACCCCGGCCACCGACTCCATCGACAGTCTGATGGATCAGCTCGGCGACATCCATCACCATGTGATTCAGCATCTGGGTAACGAGCGGATTTGGCCGCTCTCCATGCCCTGCTTCGTCGGCGGGGAAGAGAGCATCCGGCTGGCCCAGTACGGCAGCTCTAACATCGGCAAGATGAAGACCCTCTACCGGCAGGGCTTGAAGAACCGCTATGGCAGCCTGATGCAGGTGATCGCCGGGGTGCACTTCAACTTCTCCATGCCCGATAGCTTCTGGTGCGAGTGGCAGGATCTGGAGTGCGTCGGCTGCTGCAGCCAGCGCTTTATCTCCGACAAGTACATGGGGCTTATTCGCAACGTCTACCGCTTCGGCTGGCTGGTGCCCTATCTGTTTGGTGCCTCCCCGGCCATCTGCGAATCCTTCCTCAAAGGGCGCAAGAGCAACCTGCCGTTCGAGAAGACCGGCAAGGGCACCCTCTATCTGCCTTACGCCACCGCGCTGCGTCTCTCTGATCTCGGTTACACCAACAGTTCCCAGGCGGGGCTCAAGATCAGCCACGACAGCCTGCCGGCTTATGTCAGTAGCCTGCGCCGTGCCATCAATACCCATGACCCCGAGTTCGCCAAGATCGGGGTCAAGGTGAATGGCGAGTACCGTCAGCTCAACGACAACGTGCTGCAGCTGGAGAACGAGCTGTACGCCCCGATCCGCCCCAAGCGCACCCCGCGCAGCGGCGAGAAGCCCTCGGATGCGCTGGATCAGCGCGGCATCGAATACATCGAGCTGCGCACCGTGGACGTCAACCCCTTCACCCCGCTCGGTATCGATGCGGATCAGATTCGCTTCTTCGACCTGTTCCTGGTCTGGTGCCTGCTGCGCCCCTCTCCGGTGCTGAGTGACGAGGAGATTGCCCGCAACCGCCGCAACCAGAACAAGGTGGTGCTGGAAGGGCGTCGTCCCGGCCTGATGCTTGAAGATGAGCAGGGCAATGCCATTGGCCTCAAAGAGTACGGTCTCAAGCTGTTCGACGAGCTGGCTCAGGTAGCCGAGCTGCTGGATCGCTGCTGCGGCCGCAACCGCTACCGCGAGACGCTGGCGATGCACCGGGAGAAGCTGCTCGACCCCGAGCTCACCTACTCCGCCCGCATGCTCAAGGAGCTGCTGGAGAGCGGCAAGGACAATGGCTGCTACGGCGACAAGCTGGCGACCCGTTATCGCGAGGAGCTGCTTGCAGGGGAGCTGCAGTACTGGGATGAGGCCTACTTTGCCGGTGAGGCGAAGGATTCGCTGGCCAAGCAGCGGGAGCGCGAGCGCAGCGACAGCCTGTCGTTCGATGACTTCCTGGCCGACTACTTCGGTACCAGTACCACCACAGCCTGATATCAAATAAACCAGAAGCCGCTCGATGAGCGGCTTTTTTATTGGTTAAGGCGTTATGGATTGCGGCTGAGGCAAACCAGCCAGATGACGTAGTTGGGTCAGCAGATAATCCCGGTAGAACTGCCCGAACAGTTTGTTTGGCTCTATTGAGTCTAAAAATGTCTGACGCAGCCGCTCCAGATTGCTGGGCAGGCGGCGCACATGGGTATCGATCCAGACGATATTGCCGGCAGGGGATAGCATCAGGTTGCCCAGATGAAGATCCCGATGATAGTAGCCGTGCTTGGCCAGGTGATAGAGATCCTGGGCGAGCCGATGCAGCAGGGCCAGGCGATCGTTCTCCCCTGCCTGTTTGAAGTAGTGTTCGCCGGAGCAGTGCTCCGCCAGGTAGTGCACTGCCAGAAAAGAGGCATGGGGATTGAGTGGATTGAGGGCGATCCCGGCGGCCTTGCAGGGAACCACCTGTAGCCCGGCTTTGCGCAGACGGCGATTGCTCTGCCACTCGCGCAGGGCATCGATATGACCCACCAGACGCTTGCCGAGCAGATCCCGACGCCACCAGCCAAGGCTCCAGCGCGGGTACTTGTCTGGCACTATCTTGCACAGGCTGTTGCTGGCGGGATGTAGCCAGAATTGGCTGCTGGCAATGGACTCCAGCCTGCGGGTCAGCTCGCTCTGTTGCAGGGCCCAGTGATCCAGTCCGAGCTCGTCGTGGAGCAGCAGGTAATAGTGTTTCTTGCCGTGCAAGTCGAGAGTGGTCAGCGTCATGGCATCGGGTGTCAAATGGGGGGATGAATCTCATCCATAGGGGATGATGAATATCTGAACCACTTTATGCCCCCCTTGCTGACCGAGGCTGAATGAGCAACAAAAAAGCCGTCCCGGGAGGGGACGGCTTTCTTGGGGAGGACGTAGAGGCGATATCAGACGTGGTTATACATGGCCTCGATTTCGCTCTGGTACTTGGCCTCGATGATCTTGCGGCGCAGCTTCATGGTGGGGGTGAGTTCACCCAGCTCCATGGAGAAGGCGCTCGGCAGCAGGGTGAACTTCTTCACCTGCTCGAACTTGGCCAGCTCTTTTTGCAAGTCAGCGATGCGTGCTTCGAAGAACTCCTTCACCCGGGAGTTGCGCAGCAGCTCGCTCTTGCACTGGTATTGCAGGTTGATGGAGCGGGCGTACTCTTCCAGCGACTCGAAGCAGGGGACGATCAGTGCCGAGACGAAGTGGCGGGCATCGGCGACGATGGCGATCTGCTCGATAAAGCGATCCTTGCCGATGGTCCCTTCCACCAGTTGCGGGGCCACATATTTGCCGTTGGAGGTCTTCATCAGCTCCTTGAGGCGCTCGGTGAAGTAGATATTGCCCTGGCTATCGAGCTCACCGGCATCGCCGGTACGCAGGAAGCCATCTTCGGTCATCACCTCGGCAGTGGCGTCCGGTTTGTTGTAGTAGCCGCGCATCACGGTGGGGGAGCGCACCAGCAATTCGTTGTTCTCACCCAGCTTCACTTCGATGCCGTTCAGTGCTGTGCCGATGGAGCCGAGCTTGAACTGGCTGTCTTCATAGCAGCAGACGGTGGCTGTGGTTTCGGTCATGCCGTAGCCGTACTTGAGATTGAGCCCCATCGCCTGGAAGAAGAGGTTTACATCATCGGCCAGACGGGCGCCTGCCACCGGCAGGAAGCGGGTACGGCCGCCAAAGCGGGCACGCAGCTTGCGAAACACCAGTCGCTCCGCCAGCCAGAGCTGGGCATAGAGTTGCGGGGAGGCGGATTTGCCCGCCTGACGGGTAGCAACCATCTGCTTGCCTACCTTGGTCGCCCAGCCAAACAGGGCGCGACGCAGGGCCGGCGCCTGAGCCACCTTGGCCTGGATCATGGCGTAGGCCTTCTCGTAGAGGCGCGGCACGGCGCACATCACGGTCGGTTGTACTTCGCCAATCACATCCATCACTTTCTGCGGGTCGCGGATATAGACGTTTTCACCACCGCAGTAGAGCACGTAGAAACTCCAGACCCGCTCGAACACATGGCTGAGCGGCAGCATGCAGAGCGACACATCCTGCGGATTGAGGTCGAGGCGGCTGTTGTGCATCTCGAAACAGGCGGCAACGTTGGCAAAATCGAGCATCACCCCCTTGGGTTCGCCGGTGGTGCCGGAGGTGTAGATCAGGGTCAGCAGGTCGTCCATCCGGTACTGACTCTCGCGCTCCCGTAGCACCTGTTCGCTGGGCTGATGGTTGCCGGAGACCAGAAACTCCTGAAAGTGGCTCGCTTGCGGGCAGCCGTGCAGATTAACGTTGCCATCGAGGGCGACGATCTGGCGGATTTCGCCATCCTTTAACAAGTTGAGCGCCTGATCGAACTGGGGCTGTTCACCGACGAACAGCAGGCCGATGTTGGCATCGCGCACGATATAGCGCAGCTGTTCGAGGGTGCTGGTGGGGTAGATTGGGACACTGACGCCGCGGGCGGCAAGGATGCCGAGATCGGCCTGGGTCCACTCCGGCATGTTGCGGGCGTAGATGCCGACCATTTCGGTTGGCTGGTGGCCGGCACGGATCAGCGCCTGGGCGCAGTAGTCCATGGCCTGGCCCAGAGTACGCCAGCCGATGGCGCGCCACTGGCCATCTTGCTGAACCCGCAGGGCAGCCTTGTTGCCAAGCTGGGCAATACGTTCACGCATCAGTCGAACCAGATGAAGCTTCGGCATCAGTCAAACATCCTTTAATTACAGTTGTACGCCCGCGAGGGCACTAAAAATCGGGCTAGAGTTTAAACTCCAACATTACAGCTTACAAGTGTTCGCCGTTTGTCTTGGATCACAAAGAGTGCAAATAGCTACGCCTTCGGGCAGGCTGGCCGATACTGCAAGGGAGTGCAAAGAGGGTTAACGATATGAATCTGTGGGTGAAAGTAGCGTTGGCCGCAGTCGGGCTCATGGTGGTGGGTGGCGGTGCAGCCTGGTTCTTTTTTGGCAAGGGGGCTCAGGGGCCCGCCAATCCCTGGTATCAGGGAGCCGAGGGGTATCATCAGGCCCAGCAACAGGCGCTGGCGTTGGGTTATCCGCTGCTCTATGTGCTGGAGACCCCCAAGTGCCGCCGCTGCGGCGATCTGGAGAAGAAATTCTGGCAGAGCAAGGAGATGGCAGGCCCGCTCGCCCGGCTGGTGAAGGTGCGGCTCAACCCGGGCAAGGGGGATGGCAGCGAGCAGATCCTGCGCCGCTTTCCCAAGGTCGCCACACCGCCCGGTATCTATATCCAGCAGCCGGGTCAGCCCCTCAGGCCTATCAAGGTCGTGGTGGATATCGACCAGATCTGGATGCCCGGAAAAACCTGGCAGCGGGGCTTCTATATGCCGCTCTCTGCCGCCGGATTCGAGGCGGTGGTGCACACGACCCTCTCCTTGCAGGACCCCGCGCTGGACAACGCCCCCCTCGATTGAGGGGGCCAAGACGCCTGAGCACGGCGAATTGGCCGGATCAGCCGAAATCGAACAGTCGCGACATCAATACCGCATCTTCCCGATCGTTGCCGGTGCCGTAGTAGTCGGCGCGGCGGCAATATTCGGCAAAACCGGCGCTCTCGTAGAGGTTGATGGCGGTCTGGTTACCGGCCCGCACCTCGAGAAACCAGGCCTCTGCGCCGGCTTGCTTGCTGCGTGCCAGATAGGCCTGCAACAGCGCCCGTCCCAACCCCTTGCCCTGAAACGCCGGATGCACGCAGATGTTCATCAGCGAGCTGTCACCGGCCACCAGATCCGAGATATAAAAGCCCGCCGGGCGACCGTCGACCAGCATCAAGCCGTTGAGATAGCGAGGGCCGAAGCAGGAGAGCAGGTTGGCCTGACTCCACGGCTCCTTGTGAGCGGCTTGCTCGATGGGGTAAACAAGGTCGAAATCGCTCTCGAGCAGGGGACGAAACTCAGGCATGGGGGCTCCGGATGGCAAGATATTGGGCACTGGGGGTGGCAGGGGCGGCGTGTATAAAATCAGGTAAAAAGAGCGGCATCACGGTGGGGCTCGGCGGCATGATGCAGGATCACGCCGCGCTGGCCGCAAGGTGCTGGCGCAGTTGTTGCCACAGGGCGCGCTTTTGCGCGGCGCTGGGGACGAGCGGGCAGATCAGCGCATCCGGCCGCGCGGGGTTGGCCTCCGTCAGCCAGAGCAGGGGGGAGGTGTCCGCCCTTTGCAGGTCGGCGGGCGGCAGCTCGCTGAGCAGGGAGACCTCATCGGGCGTCATGCCGAGCAGCTGGCAGATATCCGCCAGCAGCGTGGTGGCAGGCAGTCTGGGCGCCAGCAGCCAGAGTTTGCCGCTGGGCAGCGGGGCGCTGCTGGCCGGGGCCGTCTGGCCGGTATGTTGCTCAAGTTCGGGAGCAGGTTCTGCGCCCAGCAATGCCGGACGACGCAGCTGCCAGCTTTGAATGCCCATGCGGGCCAACATGCTCTGACGAACGGGATCTTGCATCTGGGGCGACTCACTCTTGATCTGCATTGGGGAAAATCGTGTTGCGCAGGGTACACTCGAACCGGTTTTGCTGCACCCTTTGCAACGTATCATCTGGCGCATGCGGGCATGACACGCAGATCATGATGCTGATAACCACTCTGGTCACACATGGGCGCTGCAACGGTATCGCACCGCCCTGGCGTTTTTTCCTGCCAGAGTCGGGTATTCTGTGGCAAGAGATACCAGAATAAACATCATAACAAGACAAAACCCAAGGTCGAACAAATGGATATCGCACCTTGGGGCTATCATCATCCCAGCTTCGGAACAGTCTCTATGTCGTCTTTAGCTCAAGCCCAGAACCCCGCGCGTCTTATTCCCATCCAGGAGCGGCTGCCCCGGCTGCTGGCGGCCCTTGGCGAGGGGCTCTACGAACGGCAGGATGCCCTGCGCCTCGGTCTGCTGGCCGCCCTCAGCGGCGAGAGCCTCTTCTTGCTGGGCCCGCCCGGCATCGCCAAGAGCCTGATTGCCCGCCGCCTCAAGCTGGCATTTCACGACGCCCGCCACTTCGAATACCTGATGACCCGTTTCAGTACGCCGGAGGAGGTGTTTGGCCCCCTCTCCATTCAGGCGCTGAAAGAGGACGGCAAATACCTGCGCCTCACCGCCGGTTATCTGCCGGAGGCCGAGGTGGTGTTCCTCGACGAGATCTGGAAGGCGGGCCCCGCCATCCTCAATACCCTGCTCACCGCCATTAACGAGCGGCAGTTCCGTAATGGCGACAGTCAGCACCCCATCCCGATGCGCTTGCTGGTGACCGCCTCCAACGAATTGCCCGCGCCGGATAGCGGGCTGGAAGCGCTCTACGACCGGATGCTGGTGCGGATCTGGATGGACCGGGTGCAGGAGAAGTCGAACTTTCAGGCGATGCTGGCCAGCGATGGCCATGCTCACCAGAACTTGCCGGAATCCTTGCAGATCCGGGGCGATGAGTACGAGCAGTGGCAGAGCCAGATTGAGCAGGTGCGCCTGCCGGATGCCTGTTTCGAGCTCATCTACCAGCTGCGCCAGCAGCTCGACAGCCAGCTGGCCCACCGCTGTTATGTGTCGGATCGCCGCTGGAAGAAGGCGGTACGGCTCATCAAGGCGAGTGCCTTCTTCAATGGCCGCGACGAGGTGGCCCCCCTCGACCTGCTGCTGTTCAAGGATTGCCTCTGGCATGACGAGGAGTCCCGCACCACCCTGATGGAGATGATGACCGAGTTCTCCCGTCTCTATGGTTATCAGCAACTGGCGATGACTCGCCAGTTGCTGGCGCTGCGGGATCAGTTCAAACAGCTCAAACAGAGCGTGGCCCAGCGGCTCTGCACCAAAGCGCGCCAGCGTAAGCAGTGGTTTGGCCGCCGCGCCCGGGGCATCGAGATCCCGCTCGCCAATGCCAGACCCTTTGGCAAGCAGGTGCACTTTCATCTGCTCACTCCGGCGCCGCTGGATGGCAGCGATCCCGAGCGCCTCACCCGCACGCTGGTGTTCGATCGTACCCTGCTCTCCCACTGGCGCCCCACCGGCGAGGCGCTGGTCGGCTATCAGTTCGGCAACCCGAAAGAGGGGCACTACGAGTTGGTGCTCGATGATGAGCTGCGGCTGCAGGTGCTCGATATCCAGCGCCAGCAGATCCCGCTGGTATTGATGGAGCGCAACGCCATTCCCGAGGTGGTGCTGGAGCCCTGGTTGCAGGCGCTCGACGAGCAACTGGTCCAGGTCGGCAAGGTGATGCAGGAGCTCAAGCAGCAGCGCAGCCTGTTCGAGCGTCATCAACAACACCTCTTTATTTCCTCACGCTGGCTGCAGCAGGTGGAGGACAGCTTCTTCGTACTGAACCGGGATCTTGAACTGCTGCGCAGCGAGTTGGTGCAGTGGCGCGAACGGTTGCCGAGGCTGGACGAGTAAGGGACGCACATGCTTGAGATTGGCATGCTGGATCTGGGGCTCCTGATGGGCGAAGGGGAGCTGGCGGGTGAGGTGGCGCTCCTGCTGGCAGCCTCGCCCAAGATATCCGAATTTATCAAACGCTCCCCGCTGCAAGGCAAGCTGCTGAAAAAGCGCCTGCAGAGCTGGGGCGAACAGCTCGGCGAGGAGATCCGCCACAAGCCGGTGCCGGTGGCGCTGGAGCAGGAGTACCTGCTCTATCAGGCACACCGGCAACTGCCGATGACCGAGTTGATTGGTCGCCTGCCCGGCCTGCTGGAGTCGCTGGATCAGTACAGCCCCTTCGCCGGTGAGGCCCGCTCCTTGGTGCGCCAGCTGATGGCTCACCCCACCGAGGGGCTGCGCCAGCTCTTTATCGACAAGTGGCGCGCCAGTCTGGTGGGGAGCCTGTTGCAGTTGCAGCAGCAGATCGCCGAGTCGGAGCGGGAGAAGCAGCGTCAGGAGATTGAAGATCAGCTGCTGGCGAGCCGCACTCTGGCCGATGCCCTCGATCCCAACCAGATTTCTGCGGGCGGCCTTTGGGATCTGGCGCAGGGATACTGGCACAAGCGCAGTCTGGTGCTGATCAAGCAATATGCCCGCATGTTGCAGCGCGAGCCCTTGCTGGCGGAGATCGCGGGTCTGCTCGGGCGCAGCGAGCGGGATCGGCGGGCGCAGGAACAACCGGTGCCGCCGGTCGAGGTACTGGAGCTGGAGCCCGCCCCCAGCGATGATGTGCCGGACGATCTGGTGGGCATTCATCAGGCCAGCGATCTGATGCGCCTGCTGCCAAGCGAGGCGGTGATGCTGGGCTTGCCCGAACTGGAGCTGGAGTTCTACCGTCGCTATCTGGAGCGGCGCCTGCTCAGCTACCAGTCGCGCGGTACCCTGCCGCGCCAGCGTATCATGCTGCGCACCCCGGAGCAGGGCGGCAAGCAACTGCAGCAGCGCGGCCCCTTTATCGTCTGTGTCGATACTTCCGGCTCCATGGGCGGTTATCCCGAGGAGTGTGCCAAGGCGCTGTTTCTGGCGTTGCTCAAGGTGGCGATGGATGAGAAGCGCGGCTGCTACCTGATGCTCTTTTCCACCGAGGTGGCGACCCTCGAGATCACCGCCGATACCGGTCTGGAGAAGGCGGAGCGCTTTCTCTCCATGAGTTTTCACGGCGGTACCGATCTGGTGCCCTGCCTGGAAAAAGCGCTGGCCAAGCTCGATGATCCTGCCTTTGCCAAGGCCGATGTGCTGGTCATCTCCGACTTTATCGCCCAGAGCCTGCCGCACGCCCTGCTCGATCAGATGAATCGCTATCGTCAGCGCCAGACCCGTTTTCACGCTGTCGCCATGTCCCGCCATGCCAAACCGGCCTTGCTGCGGGTGTTCGACAACAGCTGGCTGCTCGATTGCGGCTTGCGTGGTCGGCTGCTGCGGCGCTGGCAGCATCACTAGTAACCGGGAGGGCCCTGCGTTACGTTGCGCCCTCTTGCCGCCGTGATTGTCCCGCGAGCGTTCAACTCAATGATGTCGCTGTAAAATGTGACCAGACAGCCATTCGGGCGGCAGCGTGGGACTCAGGTCTTTACAACCCTTGTTGCAGGGGAAAAGATAGTGATTTTCCGGCATCCACTGCCCGATGACCTCTCCCATTCACCCGGAGTCTTTATGCGTCACCTTGCTTTACTGCTGTTGCTGGCGGTGTTCGGGCTGGCGGCCCAACCCTTGTCACCCGCCCAGCTGGAGAGCGAACTGGATGATATGGAGCGGGTCTATCAGCCGATAGAACTGTTACATGAACGGATCGACCGGCTGTTGCAGGATGGCGATGCTTATTCGCAGCCACAGCAGATGCGGATCCGGCGGTTGGCTTGCTGGGCGCACTCGGCCGATGACATGCAGGAGTCCCGTCGTGCCATTGCATATGCCGACAGCCAGCTGGCGCTCGCTAAAAAGCGGGAAGATGGCGCCGCCATGGCCGATCTGACTATTTGCCGTGGCTGGTTCAATCAGTTGCTTGGCGAGGTGGCACAGGCTCGTCATGACTTCGATGAGGGATTGCGCCTTGCGAGGGTGGCGGCCTTGCCAAAGCTGGAGGCGCTGGCGCTGTCCCGACGGGGGGCCATGCTGTCGTTTCAGGGGGCGTCCGGGCAGGGGCTGGTGGATCTTACCAAGGCGCATGACATCTATGAAGAACTGGGGCTGGTCACCTGGTATCACCAGGCGCAGCTCGAGATCGCGGCAGCATTTCGCCGGATGGGGCTCTATACCGAGGCGCTAACCACTCTGCACCGGCTGGATGAACACTTTGTCAAGAACCACAACGGCTTCGGGGCGGCCAGGATGAGCGAGCAGTTGGCACTGGTCTATCTGGATACTGGGCGCTATCAGGAGGCGCAACAGGAGCTTGAGCGAAGCCTCGCTTTTTTCCACCAGCCGGAATACCGGATTGAACATGCCGATCGTCAGGTGATGCTGTCGGAGGCTCTGCTCGGTCAGGGGCGCACGGAGGAGGCTGGGCGCTTGTTGGGGCAGGCTGCACGGGTGCTCTCTCCGCAAGTGGATCTCATTCTCCATGCCCATCTCGAGCTGGTGATGGCCAAGCTGCAGGTAAAAAAGCGGGAGCCGATTTCGGCCCTGCGCGCGCTTGCGACAATTGAACCGATCCTGAAGGCGGAGGGGCACATTCGTTACCTGATGGATCTCTACGGCGTGCGTAGCGAAGCATTCGAGTTGCAAGGGGACTATCCGGCGGCGCTGGCAGCGTTGCGGGATCATCTGGTGCAGGAGCAGCGTCTCGATCAGTTGCAACGGGAGCAGAGCACTGCCTGGGTGCGCGGCGAGTTTGAACTGGCCCGCCAGGAGGTGGAGAACAAGCAGTTGCGGATCGAGCAGCAGTTGCAGCAGCAGGAGCTGGCGCAGATCAAGGAGCGTCGCTTCTGGTTGCTGGTGGTGATGGTACTCTGCGGGGGGCTGGCTTTGCTGACCATGGGGTGGCTGATTGAGCGCAATCGTCGGATGCATCGGTTGGCCTTTACCGATGAGCTGACCGGCATCAATAACCGGCGCCGGGTTTTGCAGCACGGCAGCGATATGTTTGCGCTGGCTCGCAGGCAGGGCACACCCTTTTGTCTGCTGGTGTTCGATATCGATCACTTCAAGCGGATCAACGACACCCTGGGCCATCATCAGGGAGACCGGGTGCTGCAATGGGTCTCGCAAGCGGTAGTGAGTCAGTTACGCCAGCATGATGTGTTGGGACGTATCGGGGGAGAAGAATTTTTGGTCCTGTTGCCGGATACCGGTATCGAGGAGGCGTGCCGGGTGGCTGAGCGGATCCGCGAGAGGGTGGCCAACCTGACGCTGCCCGGTCTCTCCCATCCGGTGACCATCAGCATAGGCGTCGCTTGCCAGCAGGCTGATGATCCGGATCTGGCTGCCCTGACCCGGCGCGCAGACGAGGCCCTCTACCGCGCCAAGGAGGCTGGTCGCAACCGGGTGGAAACAGACGACTGACGGGCTGGGTATTTTTCACTCGCGCGGGTATAATGTCGCGCAATTTTGCTTTGACTCAGGCGAGAAGACCCATGTAACGCAACCCTCCTCCCTCTCTCCACCAGGTTGGCAACACGCCAGCTGGCGTGGCTTTCGTTGCGTATACATGTGCCGTGAGCGGCATTCCGGATTTATTCCCACGGTGGCTGATGCCACCGCTCAATAGAAGAACGTTGAATTATGTCAGCTGAATTTCTGAGTGAAGTCTCCAAGAGGCGCACTTTTGCGATCATTTCGCACCCGGATGCGGGTAAAACCACCATCACCGAAAAAGTCCTGCTGTTCGGACAGGCCATTCAGCGCGCCGGTACCGTCAAGGGCCGTGGCTCAGGCCAGCACGCCAAATCCGACTGGATGGAGATGGAGAAGCAGCGTGGTATCTCCATCACTACCTCGGTGATGCAGTTCCCCTATGCCGACTGTCTGGTCAACCTGCTCGACACCCCGGGTCACGAGGACTTCTCCGAAGATACCTACCGTACCCTGACCGCGGTCGACTGCTGCCTGATGGTCATCGACGCCGCCAAGGGTGTTGAAGACCGGACCCGCAAGCTGATGGAAGTGACCCGTCTGCGCGATACTCCCATCCTCACCTTCATGAACAAACTGGACCGCGAAGTGCGCGACCCGATGGAAGTGATGGACGAGGTGGAGCGCGAACTGAAGATCATGTGCGCCCCCATCACCTGGCCGATCGGCTGTGGCAAATCCTTCAAGGGGGTCTACCACCTCTACAAGGATGAGACCTATCTCTATCAGACCGGTCAGGGCCACACCATTCAGGAGAAGCGGGTGGTCAAGGGGTTGAACAACCCGGATCTGGATGCCGCCATCGGCGAGGATCTGGCTGCCCAACTACGCGGCGAGCTGGAGCTGGTGCAGGGCGCCTCTCCCGAATTCGACCACGAGGCTTTTATCGCGGGCGAGATGACCCCGGTGTTCTTCGGTACTGCACTCGGTAACTTCGGTGTCGACCACATGCTGGACGGTCTGACCGACTGGGCGCCGTCTCCGATGCCGCGCAAGGCCGAGAGCCGCGAAGTCGAAGCGACCGAGGAGAAGTTCTCCGGCTTCGTGTTCAAGATCCAGGCAAACATGGATCCGAAACACCGCGACCGTATCGCCTTTATGCGTATCGTGTCAGGCACTTACAGCAAGGGCATGAAGATGCGCCACGTGCGCATCGGCAAGGATGTGAACATCTCCGACGCCGTGACCTTTATGGCTGGTGACCGGGAGCAGGCGGAAGACGCCTTCGCCGGTGACATCATTGGTCTGCACAACCACGGCACCATTCAGATCGGTGACACCTTCACCCAGGGTGAAGATCTCAAGTTCACCGGCATTCCGAACTTCGCACCGGAACTGTTCCGCCGCATCCGCCTGCGCGACCCGCTCAAGCAGAAGCAGCTGCTCAAGGGGTTGGTGCAGCTCTCCGAAGAGGGCGCGGTGCAGGTGTTCCGTCCGCTGATCAGCAACGATCTGATCGTGGGTGCGGTCGGTGTGCTGCAGTTTGACGTGGTGGTATCGCGCCTGAAGAGCGAATACAACGTCGAAGCGCTGTACGAGGCGGTCAACGTCTCCACCGCCCGCTGGGTGGAAGGGACCGACGTCAAGAAGTTCGAAGAGTTCAAACGCAAGAACGAGGTCAACCTGGCCCTCGATGGCGGTGACAACCTCACCTATATCGCGCCGACCATGGTCAACCTGCGTCTGGCGCAGGAGCGTCACCCCGACGTTCACTTCCGCCAGACTCGCGAGCACTGATCACCGCTGGTTTGCCTGTTGGCAGATGATCAAAGAGACCCCGCTTCGGCGGGGTCTCTTTTTTGTATCGCTTTGCCTGAAAGGAGAGATGCGGGTGGCAATGGCATCACACCTGGCCGGTCGCCAGCGACCTTTGCTCTGGTGATCTCCCGGAGGGAACCATCCGATATCTGTCCGAAAGATAGCGGAAGTGTTTTTGCTCCCTTCTCCCCTTGCGGGAGAAGGGGTGGGGATGAGGGGGCTTTACTCCAGCGTCAACACCATGCAGATCTCGCAATCCCCGTGACCGGTGCAGCCGAGGGGGCCGGGAAGGTGTTCAAAGCCGAGGGATTCATAGAGGCTGGTGGCTTCGCGAAGTACTTCGGTTGTCTCCAGATAGCAGCGTTGATAGCCCAAGTCACGAGCGGCATCCAGCGCCTGCAGCACCAGCCGCTTGCCAAGGCCCAATCCGCGCAGGGCGGGCATAAAGTACATCTTCTGCAGCTCGCAGACTCCCTCTTCTCCCGCCAGCGGCGCTATGCCGCCACCGCCGAGGATGGCACCGTCCGGCCCTTCGATCACCCAGTAGCGGCTTTTCTCCCCCTGATAGCTTCGGGAGAGGGTATCGAGATTGGGATCGGAGACCCCATAACCCTTGTCGGCGGTGAGGCCATATTCGGCCGATACGGCGCGGATCACCGTGGCGATCCGGGGATCATCTGCCGCCGTGATGGGGCGAATGCGGTAACCCTGCTGGCGGCGGGCACGGGAGAGGGCGCTGCGGTAGAGCAGCAGGCCGCTCCACAACTGTTCACGCTCGGGCTGGCTCAACTGCGCCAGCATCTCCTCCATCGCCCCGTCCATCTCCCGGTGCAACTCCAGCAGCATCGTTTGCCCCTCGGCAGTGAGACGGGCCTCCTTGCTGCGCCCGTCGGAGGGGTGCGGGTGCCAGCTGATCAGCTCCCGTTCGGCGAGGCGAGCCAGCGGGCGGCTGGCATTGGATTTGTCGATGTGCAGTTTTTCCGCCAGTTGCTGGTTGGTGGCGGGGGCGTTTTCCAGCTCGATCAGCAGGTGAGCCTCGATGGGGGTGAGGGCCAGATTGCCGCACTGCTGTGAGAGCATGCCGAGTTCGCGGACCAGATCGCGCGACAGGGCGCGCAGGGGACGGGGATCCATATCGTGGTTTCCTTTTTAGTTGTGCATAACAACTAAAGTAGCGTAAAAGTTGTAATTCGCAACCTTTTTTCTCCGTCATGTTGGTCCGAGGGAGGCGGGTCAGGCCAACCCTGTGCCATGGGGTGGGCTCAGGGTTGGCTGCCGTGATTACCCGATATCAGCCTTTGGCTACCGGAATGCCCCATTCGTTCAAAATCCCCCACTCGCTCAATCTGGCCTGCCACTGGGGGCGCCCTTCATTGATTCGAAATGGTCCGAGTTGCCATGGTGTTGGCATGGCTTGCTCCAGCGTGCGGGCCAGCAGCTGTTTGGCCCAGCCTGCGCGGTCGATCCCCTGCCAGCTGCCACCCTGTAACTGCAACAGGGTGATGACCTGCCGCAGCTCGTGCAACTTGCCGATGCTCTGCTCCTGTTTGAGCTGGCGCACCCTGGCCTGAGCGGGCAGTAACCAGCCCAGCAAGCGGCCGGTGCGGCTGGTGGCCGGTTGCCGCAGTGCCTGGATGCCATCGTCCAGCACCTTGAGGTAGGGCTGGGTGAACGTTATGCCCAGCATGTCGAGGGTATGAGGGGAAAACCGATCCGCATCGGCGTGGGTCGGCAGATGCACGGTATGCTCCTCGACCCGTCGCAGGTAGCGGTTGTTCTCCTCTGTCAGCTGGGCAGCCAACTCGCGTACCTGCGGCAGCGTGAGTGCAGCCAGAGTCGCCATATCGATATGGGTTACCGGAATGGATTCGGCTGGTGGCAGGTGCTTTCCATCCAGTTCAGCCTGCAGATTGGCGGCCGATCTGGTCAGCTTCGCCAGGATTTGGCAGGCAGGTCGGTTGCCCAGCTGGCGGGTGATCTCCTTTTCCAGATTGAGATGTTCTTCCGCCTCGAGGCGGCGTAGCTGTTCCGCCTGCTGTTGTGCCAGCGCCGGGTCTGCCGTTCTTGCTTGGGGGTCTGCGCGCTGGGCTGTGGATGGAGTGGCAACGACGGCTGGCGGCAGTGGTTCGGCTCGCACCGTGAAGCTGAGCGCCAGCATGCCTTCGAGTTTGAAGTGGCGGCCCAGCATGCCTGCCCGTCCGCTCTCTTGGGCGAAGGCGTGATAGAGCGCGCCACGGCCATGACCGGCCAGCAGGCGGTTCATCACGTTTGCAATCTCCTCCTTGCGGGAGGGAAGGGCGTTGATCTTGACCTGTGCGCCGTCGGGCGTGTCGAGCAAGCCAAGATAGCGGCCGATCTCGGGTTGTTGCAGGTAGTCGCGTAGATACGCAGTATGGCACTCACGCTTGGCCGGGTTGGCATCCAGATAGTGCTGCAACACCTGTTTCAGCTCCAGCGCCAGTTGCTGCAGTTCGGGTTTGCCCAAGGCTCTCGGTGGAAGGGGCTGACTGCGTAATTGGCAGGATTTGCTGCCAAAGGATCCCTTGAGGGTGACATAGCGTCCGATCTCACCGGCAGGATCCTTGACCAGCGCGTTGGTGAGCGCCTTGCCATCCGGCAGTTTTTTCAGCCGGTTGAGCAGGGTGACCAGATGGGTCAGGGGATCTGCGGTCGCCAGCGTCGGCTTGCCGAGTTCATTGCGCATCTGTCCGGCTCTCAGCAAGTCATCGAGTGCGGTTTGCTGTTCGGGGTGTTGTTGCACATAGCCAGAGAGCCCCTTGCGTAGTTCGCGATTCAACTGCTGCTGGCTATCGGGGGCCAGCGCTGGCGGGGCCGGCAGCGCCAGTTCGGGGCGATCGGTGGTAGGGGCGGTCAGGTTGCGACACGCGTTCACAAAGCGACTGCCGGGATTGCTTCGGGGGCGGGAGGGCGTTGCGACAGTCGCGAGTGGGGCGGTGGGTTCGATTTTCATGGTGGGCTCCTTGCTTGCTATTGCTCTGCGTAGAGTCGGGGCGTGAGGTCGTGGGCCAGTTCGGCAAGCTGACCCATCAGGTTGTCGAGCAAGGGTTCATCGCAGTGTGCGAGAAAAATCTGGGCGTAGAGGGTGAGGGTGGGTACATCCCCCTCCAGTCCGAGCCAGGCACCGCCCATCCGGTTGACCTCGCTATTGAGGCTCAGCCAGTGCTGCAGGTTGGCGGGGGTCAGGCGATTGGCATCCAGCTGGCATGTCATCGGGGTGGTGATGAGCAGCACGCTCTCATCGGGATCAACCTCCAGCCACCACTCCCTGTCCTGCTGGTCGAGTAATAGAAACATCCGGTTTTTCCCATCCGGAGCAGCGGTAGCCTGCGTACCGGAGAGGCGTGCGATCCAGTGATAAGCATGGTGGTGTGACATGGTGTGCTCTCCCCTTGGCAAGGTGTCGGGAAGAGTATTCCATGGCGAGGCGGCGCTATCTGTCAGTGCTGGCCGCGATTATGGCGGGAAAGGACGAACGGTAGCCCCGTTGACGGGGCTGCCGCAGGTAAGGAGGGGCGTCAGGCGGCGGCCCTGATGGCCAGTTCCGGGCGGCGGGAGAAGCAGCGGGCGAGCAGCAGCATGGTGGCCACGCCTATGGTGCCCAGCACCAGCCAGGGGAGGGCTGGTTGCCCCTGTTGCAGCGAGAAGTCATAGAGAGAACCGCCGCCCACGTAGCCGGTCATGCCGCCCAGTGCCAGCCCAAGGCGGCTGAAGCCCATGTAGCTGCCACGGGCATTGGGGTTGGCGAGCTTGGTCATCAGGGTCTCCCGCGCCGGTTCGCAGATGATGATCCCCAGATAGAAGCAGGCCAGCAGCACGAAGATGCCGGAGAGGGTGCTGACAAACGCAACCAGCCCAATCCCCACCGTCATCAGCAGGATACCCGCCATCAGTCGGCTCTCCAGCCGGTAGCGCCGCTCGCTGAAGCGGGCGATGGGGTAGAGCAGCGCCAGCGACAGCGCCGTTTCGAGACTGTACATCCAGCCCACCGCCGTGGTGGTACCCACCAGTTGCTTGACCAGGATCGGGAAGATCAGCATCACCTGCACCCACAGCATGTAGTAGCCGCTCAGGATCAGCACCAGCCGACAGAAGGCGCGATCGGCCAGTACCTGCCCCAACCCTTCCCGCATCGGCGTCGGTTTTACCGAGAGGCGATAGGCGGGCAGCAGGGTCCAGTTGCAGAGCGCCGCCAGCGTGAAGAGCCCGGCGCCCAGCAGGCAGACGTAGGTGAAGTCGAAACGCAGCAGCCAGCTGCCGAGCAGGGCACCGGTGACGGCGCCTGCGCTCTCCAGCATCATCAGCAGGGAGATAAAGCGGCCCCGCTCATGGGGACGGGTAAATTTGATCACCAGCGCCGCTCGTGGCGGGTCAAACAGGCAACCACCGAGCCCGGAGAGGAAGCAGGAGAAGATCAGCATGGCGCCGCTGTCGGCCCAGGCCAGGGTGGCGAAGCCGACGGCGCGCAACAGCATGCCGGTGACGATGAGCGGGCGGGCGCCAAAGCGGTCGGCCAGCGAACCGCCGAAGATCCCCAGCCCCTGCTGGGTCAGCTGGCGCAGGCCGAGGGCCAGCCCCACCAGACCCGCCGCCCAGCCGAGTTGATCGACGAAGCGCAGGCTGATCATCGGCATCACCACAAAGAAACCCAGGATCACCAGTGTGGTATCCAGCGCCAGAAACCAGCGTCCCCAAAACCTCGCCCTATCGACCATAACACCCTCTCATTCACAGATAACTTCATTCTGGAGAGGGTTTAGATATAGTGGTAGACGACAACTACCTATATTTCATATCAGGATTATTTATGTCTATGGATCTGGACGATCTGCAACTGCTGCTGGATGTCGCCGAGTTGGGCAGTTTCAGTCAGGCGGCTGCCATTCGTGGCTGGTCGCAGCCGCTGGTGAGCCAGCGCATAGCCCAGCTCGAACTCAGTCTCGGTGCGCCGCTGTTTCAGCGCCATCGGCGCGGGGTAACGCCGACCCGTGCCTGCGAGCAGTTTCTGCCATCAGCCCGTTCGGCACTGGCCACCTTGAGTGAGGGACGTCTGGCACTGCAGGGGGCGCCAGCCTTGCCTTGCATCCGTCTTGCCAGCCTGCCCTCTCTGACTGCTGTGGTATTCGGTTCCTTGTTGATGGAGCTGGTGGACGAGCCCTTCGAGATCCGCTGCACCACGGATCACTCCGGGGTCATCATGCAGGAGTTGCTGACCGGGGTGACCGATATCGGCTTTGTGCTCAAGTGTCCGCCGGTGGCAGGCCTGCAGATGGAGCTGCTCTGCTGCTCCCCCATCATCGCCATCGCCTCGCCGCTGCATCCGTTGGCTGGATGCCATGGCCTGACCCTGCAGGATATCGCCGACCAGCGGCTGGCGCCTCAGGTGTGGGGGCCAGGGTGTGACGTCTTTATCCAGCAGTTGCGGCGGCTACGGCGGGCGGCCAGCCCATTGCATGCGGTACAGCCCGCCAGTGCAGCGCGCGATCTGGCGCTGGAGCACGGTTTTATTACCCTGATGCCGGAGCTGGCCATCAAGCGGGATCTGGAGGTGGGGCGGCTGGTCAGGCTCGATGTGCGCAATCTGCCGCAGGAGCATTGGGATGTGATGATGGCGTGGCGCGGTGGCAAGCGGCCCAATCCGGCCCGGGAAACCGTGTTGGCCACCGCCCGCACACTGGCGAAACGGTGGCGGAATGAGGGGTGAATGGGAAGAGGGGGGCTGCAGTGTAAAAGGGTTGGCGCGGCCAGTGGCGATTGGCTACATTGGGTGGCTGGTTCGCTATTTGATCACTGATTTGAAAGGAGAATTCCATGTTTTCATGGCAGTTGGACGACGAGCTTGCGCTGCTCTTCTTGCAGCCCGATATGGCGAGCGAACTGTTTGCCCTCTGCAATGACAACCGGGAGTATCTCTCCCAGTGGCTACCCTGGCCGCCGCTGATCCAGCGCCCCGTCGACAGCGCCCTCTTCATTCGCAGTGCCATCGAGAAGTTCGCCCGCGGCGAGGGGCTCACCACCGCCATCGAGTATCAGGGGGAGGTGGTGGGGGTTATCGGTTACAACAGCATCGATCACGACCTTGGCAAGGTGGTTATCGGTTACTGGCTGGCGGAGCGCTGGCAGGGCAACGGCATTATCACCCGGGCCTGTCAGGCCCTGATCCATCACGCCTTCGAGGAGATGGGGATGGAGAAGGTGGAGATAAGCGCCGCCACCGATAACGAACCCAGCAGAGCCGTCTGTGAACGGCTCGGGATGCAGCAGGAGGGGGTGACCCGGCGCGCAGAGCGGCTGGGCAACCGGATTGTGGACCATGCCCACTACAGCCTGCTGCGCGACGAGTGGCTAAGACAGAGGGAGTCCTGATGGCACTGCCACATATCAAGACGGCCCGAACCCATCTGACCATACTGGCGCCGGATCAGGCTCCGATGATGCTCGACTTCTACCGGCGCAACCGCGCCCATCTCGCCCCCTGGGAGCCGTTGCGTGACGAGCACTTTTACACACTCTCTTACTGGCATGCCCGGTTGCAGGACAGTTACAGCCAGTTCTTCAACGGCACCGGCGTCAATCTGGTGGCGCTGGACCCCGCTGGTGAGCGGGTGATCGCCACCTGCAATTTCAGCAATATCCTGATGGGGGTCTTCAAGGCGTGTCATCTGGGCTATGCCATCGACCAGCAGCATCAGGGGCAGGGGGTGATGCGGGAGGCGTTGTCCGCCGCCATCGACTACCTGTTTCGGGAGCACGATCTGCATCGCATCATGGCTTGCTACATGCCTGCCAATCAGCGCAGTGGAGCCTTGCTGGAGCGGCTCGGTTTCGAGCGGGAGGGATTCGCACGGGCGTATCTGATGATCAATGGCCGCTGGGAGGATCACATCCTCACCTCGCTGATTAATCCGGCGCTCTGAGCGACAGATAAAAAAACGGGCCCGAAGTTGCCTTCGGACCCGTCTTCGAATGAGGTGCAGGCTTAGTTGGCCTTGGCATCGCTCACTGCAGCTTCAACCTTGGTAGCCACTTCGTCAGCAGCTTTCTCAACGGTTGCAGCCGCTTCGGAGGTGGCCTTCTCTACGGTAGAGGTGGCTTCGCTAGCGGCTTTTTCTACAGTTGCAGCAACTTCGGCGGCCGGAGCAGCAGCAGGCGCGGCAGCTTTTTCTTCTTTCTGACCGCAAGCGGTCAACATCAGACCCAGGATACCGGCTACCAGTACTTTGTTCATGTGCATACCCTCAAAAAAAGATGGAGAGATGGTCTGTGCAACCATCACAGCGCCCACCGTTGCCCGGTATTGAAACAAGAGGCCGGGAGGCAGCAGGCGGGCGCAATATAGCCCCATTAGTTACCGATGAAAACGGATATCACAATGACATTTTTTCGTGCCGTGGATGAAAAGCACTACTGCAACGACTGATATCAATACAAGATGCCGAACAAAGGCCGGTTTTGCACAATAAAACACCGCTTTGCTGCCATCTCCTGGCGGTTTAACAAGGCCAAGGTTAGCCGATGGCCAGCGCCTTAGTCAGACAGCTTCTGACAGGGCAGCCGTTTTCCCTCAAGGTGGCTCTGACGGGCCAGATCCAGCAGTGCCATCACCGCCAGTGCTTCGCATGCTGGCACCGGGTTGCTCCCTTCGCCCTTGATGGCGGCGCAGACACCGCGATAGTAGGCACCATAATCTCCCGCTTCACCCACCACGCTCTGCTGCTGTAACTGACCATCGACAATGCGGCTGAGCTGACCGGGCTCGCTATCCACGCCCCAATCCCCCGCCGGTGGCCGTTTGCCCAGCTTGAGCTGATCTTCCTGCACATCCATACCGAATTTGACGAAGGAGCCCTGGCTGCCGTGTACGATGAAACGCGGCATGGTGGCCGATACCAGACAGCTGCCGTGCAGAACGACCCGCAGCTCGCCATACCGTTCACCATAGCCCAGCACTACGTGGAAGTAGTCGTCCGCCAGTGCACCGGGGCGCTGCTCGGCCAGATCGGCCTGCAACCAGTCCGGCTGCCCGAATAGCTGCAGCGCCTGATCCAGCACGTGGGGGCCGAGATCGAACCAGAGGCCGGAACCCGGGCCACCCGCTTCGCGCCAGCGCTGGCGCACCTCGGGGCGATAGCGATCGAAGTGCGATTCGAACTGGGCGATCTGCCCGAGCGTCCCTTCTGCCAGCAGACGGCGCACGGTGAGAAAATCCCCGTCCCAACGGCGGTTGTGGAAGATGCTGAGCAGTCGCTGCTGTTTTTCGGCCAGTTCGACCAGTGCTTGTGCCTCGGCCAGATCCAGTGCAAACGGCTTGTCGATCACCACATGTTTGCCTGCCAGCAGCGCCTGGCGGGCGAGGGGGGCATGGGTGTCGTTGGGGGTGGCGATCACCACCAGATCGACGGTCTCATCGCTCAGCACTTCTTCCAGTGAACCGACCCGGCAGCCGGGCAGATCGGCCTGCACCTTGGCGGCATCACGGCTTACCACCCAACTCAGGGACAAGCCCGGCGTGGTGGAGAGGAAAGGGGCGTGGAAGGTCTTGCCTGCAAAGCCATAGCCCACCAGGGCTGCGTTGAGAGTGTGGCTCATCGGGAGTTCTCCGCTGACATCGAGTGAGTGGGGTTGCCATCGCAGCCGGGCTGCCGGATGGCCATACGCTGTAAAGTCGATACAAACGAGAAGGGGGCCGATGGCCCCCTGAGTGTGCTCATCAGAACACAGGATTTATTGCAAACACAAGCGGCGTCCGCGACGGGTCATCAGCATCACCAGGGGCGGCAGCAGCAGCCACATATGCAGCGCCAGCTGGCTGAGCGGGTCGTACATCAGGGCGCCGGTCAGGCCAACCAGCGCGCCGGATCCGCTCATCTGGAACAGGCCGAGCAGGGCCGCGGCGGTACCGGCGCAGTGGCCGAATGGTGCCAGCGCCATCCCGGCGGCCGAACCCAGAATCATGGCAAAGCCGATGCTGGAGAGGAATACCGGCCCCATCATCGCCAGCGGATGTTCTATGTGCATCGCCAGGGTCAGGGTGATGGCCGAGAGCATCAACACCAGCAGGCCGATGCGCAGGGTGCGTCTTGGCCCCACCTTGGCGATAAAGCGCGGCGCCATAAAGCAGGCCAAGATGTTGAGCGCGGCGTTGGCGGTAAACCAGTAGCTAAAGCCGCTCATATCGAGCCCCAATTTCACCATCAGCTGCACCGGTGCGGCTGTGACATAAGCGAGGATCACCGCCATCGCCAGCATGCACAGCGCCGCGTTGAACAGGAAGCTGGGGGAGCGCAGCACCGGGCTGTAGCGGGACCAGCTGATGAGGGCCCCTTCACTGCGGGTCTCCTCCGGGCGGGTCTCCGGCATCCGCCACATCAGCCAGCTGCCGACGATGAGCGCATAGCCAGCCATAAACCAGAAGTTGGCAGACCAGCCCGCCTTGGCGGTGAGCCAGCCACCGAGCAGAGGTGCCAGCGCAGGAATAAAGCAGATGGCGCCATTGAGATAGGAGATCATCTGACCGCTCTTTTTCGGGCCGTAGCTGTCACGTACCACCGAGAAGGCGGCGACCGAGGTGGCGCAGGCGCCGAAGCCCTGCAGCACTCGCGCCAGCATCAATTCGCCGAGGCTGGCGGCAAAACCGGCCCCCAGCGCGCTCAGGCCATAGAGCAGCACGCCGCCCAGCGCGATGGGCTTGCGACCGTAGCGATCGGCCAGCGGGCCAACAAGCAGTTGTCCCAGCCCCATGCTGAACAGGAACCAGGTGATGGTGCCCTGCATCAGGGTTACTTCGGCACCCAGCTGCTCGGCCATCTGCGGAATGGCGGGCAGGTAGATGTCGATAGCCAGCGGACTGAACAGCACCAGTAGTACGAGTAAAAGTATTAATGGCATCTGTCACCTCTTTAGTCAGCCAGGTTAATGAATTGGGGCGCGAGTCTACTGACTCACAGTAATGAATAGAAATGGTATTTAATCACTTTGGTTATTCCATTATGGAAACATGTATTAAAAAGCTGGTTATTCGATGGCGGCAAATCCCCCGTAACCCCATCACAGCGGGTGTAATTGACGCTTTTACTAAACGCTTGCGCCGCATAGAATGCGCAGATTATTTTTGCGGAGGTGCTCGATGAACAAGCTTGTCCTGGCAACAGGTAACCAGAAAAAGGTGAAGGAATTGGCCACCATGCTGGCCGATATGAAGATCCAGGTGATCCCACAGAGCGAGTTTGCGGTCTCCGATGCCGATGAGACCGGCACCACCTTCGTCGAGAATGCCATCATCAAGGCCCGCCACGCTGCCCGCATTACCGGTCTGCCCGCCGTGGCCGATGACTCCGGTCTGGAAGTCGATCTGCTGCAAGGGCGCCCCGGCGTTTACTCCGCCCGTTTTGCCGGTGTGGGGGCCGGTGACAAGGCCAACATCGAGAAGCTGCTCGGCGAGCTGCAAGGTGCCCCCGAGTACCTGAAGAGCGCCCGCTTCTGGTGTGTGCTGGTCTATATGCGCCACGCCGACGATCCCACCCCCATCATCTGTCAGGCGAGCTGGGAAGGGATGATCATCGACGAGCCACGCGGTCAACATGGCTTTGGCTATGACCCGGTATTCTTCGTGCCGGATCACGACTGCACCGCCGCCCAGATGCCGGCCGAACTGAAAAACCAGCTTAGCCATCGCGGTCAGGCGCTGGCCAAGCTCAAAGCGGCGCTGGCTGCGGCGCACTGAGCCACTTCGCCACCTTGTCGGTTACACACGGTCAATTACACATAGTCATCTACAATGGGGGCCTTGAGCCCCCGTTTTATTGGAAGCCCCATGCTGCAACTGCCGCCGCTATCTCTCTATATTCATGTGCCCTGGTGCGTCCAGAAGTGCCCTTACTGTGACTTCAACTCCCATGCCCAGAAGGGGGAGCTGCCTCACCTCGAATATGTCACTGCCCTGCTGGAGGATCTGGATCAGGATCTGAAGTGGGCGCAGGGGCGGCCGCTCTCCTCGATCTTTATCGGCGGCGGCACCCCCAGCCTGTTGACGGTGGAGGCGATGCAAACCTTGCTGGATGGGGTGCGGGCCCGTATTCCGCTCGCCGCGGATTGCGAGATCACCATGGAGGCCAATCCGGGCACGGTGGAGGCGGACAAGTTCGCCGGTTTCCAGCGCGCCGGTATCAACCGCATCTCTATCGGCGTGCAGAGCTTCCAGCAGGAGAAGCTGACCCGCCTCGGCCGCATTCACGGCCCGGAAGAGGCGCGCAAGGCCGCCGCACTGGCCCATGCCATCAAGTTGCCTACCTTCAATCTGGATCTGATGCACGGTCTGCCGGATCAGAGTCTGGATGACGCCCTTTATGACCTGCAGCAGGCTATCGACTGCGTCCCGCCGCACCTCTCCTGGTATCAGCTCACCATAGAGCCGAACACGGCCTTTGCCTCCAAACCGCCCACACTGCCGGAAGATGACACCCTGTGGGACATCTACGAGCAGGGTCACGCCATGCTCACCGCCAGCGGTTATCGCCAGTACGAGATATCGGCTTATGCCAAAGAGGGCTACCAGTGCCATCACAACCTCAACTACTGGCGCTTTGGTGACTATCTGGGGATCGGCTGTGGTGCTCACGGCAAGGTGACTGATCTCGCGGCTCAGCAGATCCTGCGCACCGCCAAGGTGAAGCATCCGAAAGGGTATCTGGACAAGAGTCGCCCCTATCTGGACGAGCAGTGTCAGGTGACGGCAGACGATCTGCCGCTCGAATACTTTATGAACCGCTTCCGCCTGTTTGAACCTGCCCCCAAGGCGGAGTTCGAGGCCTATACCGGCTTGCCGCTGGAACGGGTGGAGACGGTGCTCGCCATCGCACAGAGCAAGGAGCTTATCGAGGATCTGGGAGAGAGCTGGCAGCTCACTTCTCTCGGCCATCGTTATCTGAACGTATTGCTCGAACTGTTTATGGATGAGTGAAAACTGGCTCACGATCTGGCTGCGAAGCCGTGATCAAGGTTCATGCGCTGCTCGGAAGCCTCACGTATATCTATACGCTCCGGTTCCTGCGCTGCTCTTCACCTCGCTGACAGCTTCTCGCAACAGGTCGTGAGGCAGTTTTGGCGAACCGTGTTTCGAGATAACAATCAGGGCGCCAATGGCGCCCTGATTGTTTATGGTCGGTAGAAACCCGCTCAGCAGCAGACGCGGATCATCTGCTGTTGGCCGGGCTCCCACCGCTTGCCGAATTTGGCCTTGCGCTGGTAACTCCCCTTGCCCTTCTTGTTGCGCTCGACCCGGTTGCGAAACAGCGGATCGGAGAGCAGGGCGTGCAGATGGTTATCCTTTATCTCGCCGCGCTGATGGGCATAGTTGCCCCCTTGCGCATTTTCCTCACGGGGGAGGGCGGGTTGGTCGACCCGAATTTTGGCCATGATGGCTCCTCTTCTTTTCTCTTGGTGTGTTGATTCTTGTGTCTGGCTGGTGGTTTTCGCTGCGAGCGCCTGTGCAGGCTAGCGCCCAGCAACCGGATGCACTGGCACCGGTTAAAAACGCGGCGATTTTGTCACCAAATCGCCGCCGGAGCAATGCGTCGGCGGCGCCGAGTCAGTCACTCTGAGCCAGGCACGCTCAGTCAGGCGTAGCATGTCAGCCGTGAACAGTGTCATTTTGGTCGTGGCTATGATGCTCGTGATGGGCCGGGGCGCCAGATTCCAGCGTCTCGAGGATGGCGCAGTGCTCCGCCGAGCGGGGGCCGCCGCAGCAGATATTGGAGAGCTCGCGCAGGTTGTCGCGAAAGCGGGTCAGTTCGATGATCTTCTGCTCCACCTGGGCCAGCTTGGTGTCGGCCACCGCTTTCACCTCCTGACAGGTGACTTTGGCCTTGTTGGTATCGAGGTCGAGCAGCTCGCCGATATCGGCCAGCGAGAATCCCACCGACTTGGCGCGGATAATAAACTCCAGCCGCCGCTTGTCCTGCTCGCTGTAGAGGCGGTAGCCGGATTCGTTGCGGATCCCCGGTGAGATAAGCCCGTTCTTCTCGTAAAAACGCAGGGTATCTGCCTTGACCCCGCACGCCTTGGCCAGTTCACCGATCCGATACATGCCCTTTTCTCCCCTTGAATGTATGCCGCCACAAAAACCGGAATCCACTATCACCCCTTTGCCCATGGATTGCCAGCCAAGGGCATAAAAGGGGCAGATAAACATCTCCTGGCGACCCTTTTTCCCATAAAACACTGAAAGTGCAAACGTTTCGAGAAAATCAAGTAGAAAACGTTTAACGCCGCGCCAAATAAGGCTTTGCTGTTTCAAAAAATCCACCACAGGTCACATTTTTTGTGTAGAATACGCGCCCATAACAGAGCGCCGCACCAAGCGGGCATTTCCTAAAACGCTTTTGCCGGATGTCGGGGCGAGAGTGGTTTGCGAAATCCCCCACTTCCATTTATTTGGGGACTCTCTGTGTTGAGCCTCGCCTCCCATGGAACGGTCCCCGTTATGTTGAGGACGATAGTGTGATGGAACAAGCTCGACCCATTCGCCGTGCACTGCTGAGTGTGTCTGACAAAACTGGCATTCTGGAATTTGCCAAGGCACTCAACGAGCGTGGTGTTGCCCTGCTCTCCACGGGCGGTACCGCCAAGCTGCTTGGCGAGGCGGGTCTGTCGGTGACAGAGGTCTCCGACTACACGGGTTTCCCTGAAATGATGGATGGCCGGGTCAAGACCCTGCATCCCAAGGTTCATGGCGGCATCCTCGGCCGTCGGGATCAGGATGACGCCATCATGGCCCAGCACGCTATCTCCCCCATCGACATGGTTGTCGTCAACCTCTACCCCTTCGCCGCGACAGTGGCCAAAGCGGGCTGCACCCTGGCCGATGCGGTCGAGAACATCGACATCGGCGGCCCGACCATGGTGCGCTCTGCCGCCAAAAACCATAAAGATGTCGCTATCGTCGTCAAAGCTGCCGACTATGATCGGGTTATTCGCGAAATGGATACCAACGGCAACAGCCTGAAACTGGCGACCCGTTTCGATCTGGCCATCGCAGCGTTCGAGCACACCGCTGCCTACGACGGCATGATCGCCAACTACTTCGGCACCATGGTGCCCTCTTATGGTGACAACAAGGAGGGTGACGAGGAGTCCCGTTTCCCGCGCACCTTCAACAGCCAGTTCATCAAGAAGCAGGACATGCGTTACGGCGAAAACAGCCATCAGGCAGCCGCCTTCTACGCCGAAGAGCATGCTGCTCCGGGTTCTGTCTCCAGCGCTATCCAGCTGCAGGGCAAGGCGCTCTCCTACAACAACATCGCCGATACCGATGCGGCGCTGGAGTGTGTTAAGGAGTTTGACGAGCCGGCCTGCGTCATCGTCAAGCATGCCAACCCCTGCGGCGTGGCCATCGGTGACGATCTGCTGAGTGCCTACGATCGTGCCTACCAGACCGACCCCACCTCTGCCTTCGGCGGCATCATCGCCTTCAACCGTGAGCTGGATGGTGCCACTGCGACAGCCATCGTGGCCCGCCAGTTTGTCGAAGTGATCATCGCCCCGACCGTCAGCCAGGAGGCCCGCGATGCGGTCGCCGCCAAGCAGAACGTGCGTCTGCTCGAATGCGGGCAGTGGACTGCTCCGGCGCAAGGGTTTGACCTCAAACGCGTCAACGGCGGCCTGCTGGTGCAGGAGCGGGATCTCGGCATGGTGACGCTGGGTGACCTGACCGTGGTCAGCAAGCGCCAGCCGACCGAGGCCGAGCTGCAGGATCTGCTGTTCTGCTGGAAAGTGGCCAAGTTCGTCAAATCCAATGCCATCGTCTACGCCAAAGATGGCCAGACCATCGGCGTCGGCGCAGGCCAGATGAGCCGTGTTTATTCGGCCAAAATCGCCGGCATCAAGGCGGCGGACGAAGGGCTGACCGTGGCGGGCTCCGTGATGGCGTCCGATGCCTTCTTCCCGTTCCGCGACGGTATCGATGCTGCCGCGCAGGCCGGTATCTCCTGCGTGATCCAGCCGGGTGGCTCGATGCGCGATCAGGAGGTGATCGATGCCGCCGACGAACACGGTATGTGCATGGTGTTCACCAACATGCGCCATTTCCGTCATTGATGGGTCAGGGGCTGCCGATGGCGGCCCTTTTGTTGTCTCTTTTCAACTGACTATTTCCACTGACTGACGGCCCGGGTGGCCGTCCAGTGACCACAAATAGAAGCGAGCGATACGATGAAAGTACTGATCATTGGCAACGGTGGCCGCGAACACGCCCTGGCCTGGAAGGCCAAACACTCCCCGCTGGTGCGCCACGTTTTTGTAGCGCCGGGCAACGCAGGTACCCAGCTTGAGCCGGGGGTCGAGAACGTTGCCATCGAGGCGACCGATATCGAAGGGCTGCTGGCCTTTGCCAAAGAGAAGCAGGTCGGCCTCACCATCGTCGGGCCGGAAGCGCCACTGGTGAAAGGGGTGGTGGATGCTTTCCGCGCCGCCGGCCAGCCGATCTTTGGCCCGACCGCTGCCGCTGCCCAGCTGGAAGGCTCCAAGGCTTTCACCAAGGATTTCCTGGCCCGCCACGCCATCCCGACCGCCGAGTACCAGAACTTCACCGAAGTGGAGCCAGCACTCGCCTACTTGCGCGAGAAGGGTGCCCCCATCGTCATCAAGGCCGATGGTCTGGCGGCGGGCAAGGGGGTGATTGTCGCCATGACCTTGCAAGAGGCGGAAGACGCGGTGCGCGACATGCTCTCCGGCAATGCCTTTGGCGAAGCGGGCTCCCGGGTGGTGATCGAGGAGTTTCTGGATGGTGAAGAGGCAAGCTTCATCGTCATGGTCGATGGCGAGCACGTGCTGCCGATGGCCACCAGTCAGGATCACAAGCGGGTTGGCGACGGTGATACCGGTCTCAACACCGGCGGTATGGGGGCTTACTCCCCGGCACCGGTAGTGACCGCCGAGGTACATCAGAAGGTGATGGAGCAGGTGATCATGCCGACCGTGCGCGGCATGGCGGCCGAAGGTAACGTCTACACCGGTTTCCTCTACGCCGGTCTGATGATCGACGGCGCAGGCAATCCCAAGGTGATCGAGTTCAACTGCCGTTTCGGCGATCCCGAGACCCAGCCCATCATGCTGCGGATGCAATCCGATCTGGTGGAGCTCTGTCTGGCCGCTTGCGCGGGCAAGCTGGATCAGAAAGAGGCCATCTATGATCCCCGCGCCGCCATCGGCGTAGTACTGGCAGCGGGAGGCTATCCCGGCGATTACAGCACCAATCACCCCATCAGCGGCTTGCCGGTGGATGAGGTTGCGGGCGAGAAGGTGTTCCATGCCGGTACCCGCCTGGAAGGCGATACCAGCCTGACCCAGGGTGGCCGTGTGCTGTGCGCCACCGCCCTTGGCCACACTGTGGCAGAAGCCCAGCAGCGTGCCTACCAGCTCGCTGGCCGCATCAAGTGGGATGGCGTCTTCTACCGCAAGGATATCGGCTGGCGCGCCATTGCTCGCGAACAGGAGTAACCGACGCAAGCCATTGGCCCGCTGATCCAGACCCCGCTGCGGCGGGGTTTTTTGTCCCTGTTTACCGCTTTCAACCATCCTAATGGTGCGCGTCACCTGCGTTCAATCAGTTACCAAGCGCAAACAAGCGCGGCATATCTGTCACTATTTGCCACAAAAAACAGCATTTTTCACAAACATTTCACCATGAGTCATGGCATCATGCCCTGATGAATTCTTGTTGGGATTCATAAGTACCCCTAACAATTCGAGCATGTCGTTATATAAGGAAATCCCATGTTGAAAACCGTCCGCCCCCTGCTGCTGCCCCTGATGTTTGGCCTGATGACCCTGCCTGCCGTGGCGGGTGATCTGGAACAGCCGATGAAGAAGATTGGCTTCAACTACAAGCAGGCCGTCAAGGCTGATGATGCAGCCACCATGGAGCAGCACATCAACGAGATGAAGGCCCAGCTGGATGTGGCCAAGCAGAAGAACATGCCAGCCGCCAAGAAAGAGAAATTCCTTGAAGGGATGAACGAGGTACAGACCGAGCTGGACGCCAGCCTGGCCGCACTCAAGGCGGGTGATGAGGCCAAGGCGCGCGAACATCTGGCCAAGGTCAACGACCTGAAGAAGGAGTACCACAAATATGCCAAGCAAAAAGGGTGAGCCCTTTCGCTGGGATCCGCTGGTTCGCCTGACCCACTGGGGCTTGGCGGCGGTCTGCATCGGCAACCTCTGGGTTAACGAAGTGGGGGAGGAGTGGCACGAGTGGCTGGGTTACGGCGCCATTGGGCTGGTCTCCTTGCGTCTGCTCTGGGGGCTCACTTTCGCCCGTGGCTACGCCCGCCTTGGTGCCCTCATCCCCAGCGGGGAGGATTTTCGCCAGCAGGCGCGCGAGATGCGTGAGCGGCAGCCTCCGGCACCGGGTCATCATGGCAGCGGCAAGCTAGCCGTGTGGGCGCTCTGGCTGGTCGTGCTGGCGACAGCAGGCAGCGGCTGGTTTCAAAATACCGAGACGGGATTTGAACTGGGGGCTGACGAGTGGCATGAGTGGTGCGTGGTGGCGTTGCAGGGGCTGATTGGTCTGCATCTGCTGGCCATCGTCTTCACCTCCTGGCGTCAGCGCAGCAATCTGGTCACCCGGATGCTGCCTGCTATCGGGCGTCGCTCATCCATCCAGAGCGGCAGCAACGAGCAAACCTGAGGCTCAGCATTAGGCTCCTTGTCTCTGAGTGAGGCGCCTGATCCGGACCCTGCCCAGACCCGCCCCTGGCGGGTCTTTTCTATGACCTCATCGAGCTCATCACTGGAGATTGCCCGATCGGCAGATGCAAAAAGGCCGCTCATGATGAGCGGCCTTTTTCAAGTTGGTGGCCCCTGGGGGACTTGAACCCACGACCAATCGATTATGAGTCGTGAATTTAACGTTTTCACAACGTTTCACCCTGTCTCGAAATTGGCATAAAAACCCCTTAAATCACAGACATATAGCAAAAACACTTGTATCATTGAGTCTCACAAAGTATCAGGTAGCTTCACCTTAAAAGCACCCATTACAGCACCCAATTTAACGTTTGGGTGCCTTTAGCTGAGACCAATCGACTATGCCGCTAACACACAACGAGATCGCCGCGCTGGTGGCGAAAGAAAGCGCCTATTACAGGATGGATGATGACCGCACCCGTGGAGCTGGTGGGCTAGGCGTCAAGGTGTTGCCGAGTGGCGGCAAGATGTTTGTGTTTCGCTATACCCGCAACGAGAAGCGCGCCTTCATTCAGCTTGGCCGCTTTCCGACCCTCTCCCTTGCCGATGCCCGCGAAAAGGCCAAGGCATTCAGCCAAATGATCCGTGATGGCCTAGACCCCAAAGACGAACTGGCCCGCCAAGACAGGGCGCGGGAGCAGGAGAAGCGGGAGCATGAACAGCAAGGCACCATTGAGCAGCTATTCAAAAGCTACACCGAGCAGATGAAGAAGGACGGCAAGCGCACCCATGCCGCCGTGCTGCTGGCCTTGGAGAAAGAGACCTATCCAGTCATCAAACCCACGACCAAAGCCAAGGACGTGGCCGCGCACGACATAAAAATCATTCTGGCGCACATGATCCGCCGTGGCGCTGATACCCAATCCAATCGCGTCAGAAGCTACCTGATGGCGGCGTTTAATCACGGCCTTAAACATGACAACGACCCCGCCAATTTCATAGACGATGCCAAATTCGGCTTGGTGCTTAATCCGGTGGCGGCCATACCCAAGCAAAAGGCTGCTGAACGTGTCGGGGAACGCTTCCTGACGTGGGCAGAGGCTCGCCAGTTGCTCGATGATATGGAGCAGCCCACCAGCCTAGGTTTGACCCTGCGCACCCTGATCCGGCTCTGTTTCTTCACGGGCGGCCAACGCCCTTATGAGCTGGCCGCCTCACGCTGGGCGAGTATCGACTGGCAAGCCAAAACCCTGACGATTACCGCCGAGCTGTCCAAGAATGGCCGCCCGCACCTGATCCCGCTCACCGATAGCGCCTTGCGGGTGTTGAGAGAACAACAAGCGGCAACGGGGGACGGTCCCTTTATCTTTGCCCACGCCACCAAGCCGAGCGAACCAATGCCGATGGCCTCACTGAGCCAAGCGATGGACCGTTACCGCAAACGTGCCGAGATGGCGCACTTTATCCCCCGTGATTTCCGCCGAACTTGTAAAACCCTGATGGGCGAGCTGGGCATAGCCAAAGACCTGCGCGACCGCCTACAGAATCACGCCCTGAATGACGTATCCAGCAAGCACTATGACCGCTATGAATACCTGCCGGAGAAGCGGCGAGCGCTGGAGCTATGGGAGCGGCGGTTGTTGGATTTGGCAGCGGATAACGTGGTCAGTGTAAAGTTTGGGGATCAGCGATGAGCCAGTCAGCAATCAACCACGAATTGAAGGAACCATTGACCGCTGAAGAACTAAAAAAACATTGGTGGGATCTGGGCTGCTGTGAGCTTGGTGCCGTGTATGACCGTTCCGGTGGCCTGATGGAGAACTGCGAAATTTTGGAGCTCTTACAGACAAGGGCATTGACCGCAATCAACAACCGATGGACCACGATAGGCCAATCAAAAGATTGGCGGACAAAGCGAAAACAGCTAACACCTGAGCAGGCAAGATGGTGTGAAGTGAGTCTTTGTGTTCAGTTGGCTGAATTAGCACCCGATATGAGAACAGGCCACGAAAGTATGTGGAAAGTGGGGCATAAAAAACCTACAGGACGAAAGCCTAGTCATTCAGCTGATCTCATCAATGATTGGCTTCGTGGCATAGTTAAAAACTATGAACGCTTGATAGAAAATGAAGAGCGGTTTGGCTTGTCGATAACTTTGCATGGTGAGGAAAATGTTTATCCGAGCGAGATCGTCAATGCGGCCAAGCTACTTGCCAAGGTCAAGAAAACTGAGGAAAAGGAGCGTGATGAAAACGCCAAAGCTTTGCTGACTTCAATAGAAGAGGCTAGGGTCAAATTCGGCCAATTTGGGATTGGAACGAGCAGTGATAAAGATCATGCCAAGTGGATTCTGCTGTTAGCCGATGCTTGGGAACTCGAGCCCGATAAGATAAGCAACGCTGTAAGGTCGATCACTCGTCGCACTAAGGGACAAAAATAGCGGAATTGTTGTCCCTTTGATTTTTCAGAAATCTGTTTTCATAGCTCCGAAGCCACGGCAAGAGACCCGATGGCATTAGGAGATTATGTTAATGTTAATCCCGATTTCAGAAGTAACCCGCCGCCTTGGTGTCAGCCGCGCAACAGTTGAGCGACTGCGTAGAAGACCCGAATCCCAATTCCCCCAACCAATTCGTATTGGCCCCAACTCAATCAGATTTGACACGGCAGAGCTTGAGCGGTGGATCGTCGCTCGTCGCCAAAAAGGGGGTGAGCAATGAACCCATTGTTAAATGTCAAAAACTGCATCTTGTTGGGGCTACCAGAGCCCCGTAAGCAAGAGACCCAGCGGGAATACATAAGGCGGATTTTGCTGGCGGGGCATTCAATCAACACCAGACAATGCCGCTTTATTGGCATCGGCAATCTTCACTCTGTGGTATCTGCGCTGCGCAAGCGGCGCTTTCCACTGCGAGTAGAGCACAAGCCAGCAATTGATCCCCGTTCTGGTGAACTGTTACCCCAACCAGTGGATCACGTTTCCGCTGACTTTGCTGAGGTGGCCAGCATAGAAAACGCCCCGAGCGAACCCGAGGCGTAATCAATAACCTGCTGGTGGCCCTACTTTGGCGAGGACGGCCACCAGCACCATCGAGCATATCACCCATGATGAAAACCACCAACGGCAAGCCTTGCCGCCCGTTGCTGTGCCCGTTCGCTGGCCTGATACAGCGTGAAACTATTTACGCTAATTGGGACATGCTAATTGGGATCTATGAACAGGGTAAACCCCAGCATTGGTGCGGTTTGGCGGGGAGAGTAAAACCGGAAAATCGAGCGGTATTTTATAATATCTATGAGGGAAGAGATCTCTTTATGGGGGGTAATCAAACCAAGCTGGGGCTAGAACAGGGAACGGCCCCATGATGTTAGCTGATGGCCTGCCAAGTGCTGTTGCTGCCAAGGTAACAGGCAAAGCCAAGCGGAAGCAGGGCAAGCGCTATGGCTATGTAACCCACCAGTGCGTTTACCGTTATCAAGGTATCGAGTACCCGATCAACACCACGCCTGCGAGCGGCGGCTACACCAAACCACTGAGCGAGATGATCCGGCGGATAGTGGAAGCTGTTAGGCGTTATCGGCGGGTGCTGTTTGTTCGGCTCGACCTGAGCATGGGAGAGGGAGAAGCCACTAGCGAGCGCCTGAGCGCATTCCTAAAGCAAGCTGGCCGCTATGTAACGAGAGAGCACGGGACGCGATTAGAATACGTGTGGTGTCGTGAGCAGGAGAAAGCTAAGCGCCAGCACTACCATTTGGCCCTTCTCATAGACGGCGACAAGTTACGCCACCCCGCCCGATTGTATGAAGCATTGGCCGAGATCTGGCAGCGCAAAGGGGGGCGGTTATCCATTCCCGAGAACGGCTATCTGATGACTGACAGCCACAATATCACCGAGGCTGTTTACCGTATCTCATACCTTGCCAAGGAGCGGGGCAAAGGCTACCGACCGGATGGGGTGCGTGACTTCGGCTATTCACGGATTGGGCGGGGCATTCAATTTGAATGAGTTTGAACAGGCCCGCCCCGTTGAGGCAAATTTGAGCGAGTTGAACAGGAATTGAAGAGACCATGGCTAGACCACTTAAGGCTCTATCTATGACTTTTTAGCCAACCAGGCTACAAAAATTGTGAGCAGTAAGCCACTCATCCACAGCAACCAGAAAGGGAAGAAGATGATCACGTACAACAGGCGGTAGATATTCCTAACGCTGTCTGCCTCAATTAATGCGCAAGTGAATCCAATCCCTGCCACTAAATACGCAGCCCAGAACATTACATCCATTCTTATCCATCTTTTTATCCGCTAACCCCCAACGCATCTGCGCAAGTCGTGTAGCGAAATCACTAAGTAGGCCCAGAAAAGTACCACTTTACCAATCTGAGCCCCCCACTGCGAGAAGATATTCTTGGCCCACACGAAGGGGTAGCAAGTTACAAAGGAGGGGGATGGGGATGGGTAGCATCACCTTAAAAGCACCCATTAAAGCACCCAAAAATGTCAGATAAGCAAAAGGCGTAGCGGTTACTAACCGGCTACGCCTTTCTGGAATTGGTGGCCCCTGCCCGACTTGAACGGGCGACCAATCGATTATGAGTCGACTGCTCTGACCAACTGAGCTAAGGGGCCAAATTGTGCGTTTAGCGGCGTGGATTATAGGGGAAGAGGAAAGGGCAGTCTATAGGCATATCAACCACTTGGCGACTAATTGTCCAGCTTGATAGAGGGGGCAAAGCGGGTCGCAAGGGGAAATGCCAGACAAAACAAAGCCCCGCATGGCGGGGCTTTGGCAGAGCAGTTTGACACAGGGTCAGGACTATTCGTCCAGGAAGCTGCGCAGCACTTCCGAGCGGCTCGGGTGGCGCAGTTTGCGCAGTGCCTTGGCTTCGATCTGACGAATACGCTCACGGGTAACGTCGAACTGCTTGCCCACTTCCTCGAGGGTGTGGTCAGTGTTCATGTCGATACCGAAACGCATCCGCAGCACCTTGGCCTCGCGGGCGGTCAGGCCAGCCAGCACTTCGCGGGTGGCGTTGCGCAGGCTTTCGCTGGTCGCCGCATCCGCTGGCAGAGCCAGGGTGGTATCTTCGATAAAGTCGCCCAAGTGGGAATCTTCATCATCACCGATGGGCGTCTCCATGGAGATAGGCTCTTTGGCGATTTTCAGTACCTTGCGGATCTTGTCTTCCGGCATGCCCATGCGCATGGCCAGCTCTTCCGGGTTCGGTTCACGACCCATCTCCTGCAGCATCTGACGGGAGATACGGTTGAGCTTGTTGATGGTCTCGATCATGTGTACCGGGATACGGATGGTACGGGCCTGATCCGCGATGGAGCGGGTAATGGCCTGACGGATCCACCAGGTTGCATAGGTCGAGAACTTGTAGCCACGACGGTATTCAAACTTGTCTACCGCCTTCATCAGACCGATGTTGCCCTCCTGGATCAGATCCAGGAACTGCAGACCACGGTTGGTGTACTTCTTGGCGATAGAGATAACCAGACGCAAGTTGGCCTCAACCATCTCTTTCTTCGCACGGCGGGCTTTGGCCTCACCGATGCTCATGCGACGGTTGATATCCTTGATCTGGGCAATCGACAGACCGGTCTCTTCTTCAATCTGCTGCAGTTTGCCGATGGCGCGCTGAATATCCTCGTCCATTTCAACCAGACGGGGAGACCAGGCTTTGCCAGCCTGCTTCTGGTATTCAAACCAGGCAGTTTCACACTCGTTGTTGGTGAAGGCCGCGACGAAGGTTTTCTTCGGCATCTTGGCCTGCTCAACGCAGAGCTTCATGATGATGCGTTCCTGCACGCGGACGCGCTCCATCATCTCGCGCATGTTGTTGACCAGGCGATCGAACTGCTTGGGCATCAGGCGGAATTGACGGAATACATCGGCCAGCTGGGCGATGGCAGCCTGTGTATCTTCGTGCGCGCGACCATTCTTCTGAATGGAGAGGCGGGTCACTTCATACTGGGCACGCAGTTCGCCAAACTTCTCGCGAGCGACTTCCGGATCCGGACCACCGTCACCGTCGTCGTCAGAGCTGTCACCATCTTCGTCTTCGTCTTCTTCGTCTTCTTCATCTTCGTCGGCCAGATCGTCTTCGCCGAGTTCGGAACCGATGTGCGTGGCGGTAGGTGCCATGTCTTCAGTTTCGTTCGGATCAATAAAGCCAGAGATGATGTCAGAGAGACGCAGCTGCTCGGCTTCGTACTTGTCGTACTGTTCGAGCAGGTAAGTAATTGCTTCAGGGTACTCGGCTACGGAGCTTTGTACCTGGTTGATACCGTCTTCGATCCGCTTGGCGATGTCGATTTCGCCTTCACGGGTCAGCAGTTCGACGGTACCCATTTCCCGCATGTACATGCGGACGGGATCGGTCGTGCGACCAATCTCAGATTCAACAGATGCCAGGGCCTGGGCCGCTGCTTCGGCAGCGTCCTCATCGGCGGTACCACCTTCAGCCATGATAAGGTCATCGGCATCCGGAGCGTTTTCAACCACTTGAATGCCCATATCGTTGATCATCTGAATGATGTCTTCGATCTGGTCTGAATCGACAATGTCTTGCGGGAGGTGATCGTTCACCTCGGCATAGGTCAGGTAGCCCTGTTCTTTACCTTTGGCAACGAGGAGTTTAAGCTGAGACTGCGGGGTTTGCTCCATAGAACTCATCCGGTTGGTGTTGCTAGGTTGCGCGTACAGTGCGCTGCTGCGCAAATAGCCAATTCTAATAGAAAACCGCCAGACATGCTATGTCTGGTTGCGGCGTCGGTCATGAGAAACCCCTGCCCGCAGTATTGTCGGGGCCAGGCGGTTATAAAATTTTTGCTTTTCATCCCGTCGATTCGGGCAACGCTATTCATATTGGGACTAATCACTCAAATATCAAGCCCCACTCTCATTTCTTTTCTCAATTTGCACCTCTCTTATCAGCATCATCAGCTCTTGGGTTTCTTCGGAGCTTAGTCCTTCCTGAGCCACTTTGGCCTGCAATTCTTCGATCCGTTGCTTCAGGAAAAGGTTGATGAAACCGACAAAGGTATCCTGCAATTCTCCCAGAATATCCGGTTCCTGGTCGAGCCTGACCTCTTCAAAGAGGTCGTGCATCGCCAGCTGAGCGAGGATCTCTCCCTCCTTGGTTCCACGCCAGTGTTCCAGCAGGATACCGGTGGTGATACCGGGCTGGGCCAGGATCTGCTGGTGCAGCTGCAGCAGGAACTTGATGCCCTGTACGCGCAGTCCGGCCAATTCCGGCATAGGGGGAAGTTCGGCCGTTACCGCCGGATATTGCACCATCAGTGCCAGCGCACGCCGTAGTGGCGTCAGCTTGGCTGCCTTGGGTTTGTTGACCTCGGCCTTAGGCTGACTGTTGCGGGCAAACAGTTCGGCGATGCGCTGCTTGTTCTCGCCCCAGCGCATCATGCTGGAGAGACGGGTGATCAATCCTTCGCGGGTAAACCCTTCCGGTACGCGGCGAATAAGCTCGGCCGCCTTGTTGGCCACTTCGAACTTGCCTGCCTCACCGGAGAGTGCCGCATCGCGACCGAGACGCTCGAACATGAAGTCGGCGAACGGTTGGGCTTCATCGAGCAGGGCTTCGAAGCCCTCCTTGCCGATCTGGCGTACCAGCGAGTCGGGATCTTCGCCATCGGGCAGGAACACGAACTTCAGCTCGCGGCCATCCTGCAGATGGGAGAGGGCATTATCCAGCGCCCGCCAGGCGGCTTCACGACCGGCGTTATCACCGTCGTAGCAGCAGACCACCTCGGCGGTGGTGCGAAACAGGGTGTGGATATGGTCGCTGGTTGTCGCAGTACCCAGCGCCGCCACCGCATAGTCGATGTCGTACTGACCGAGTGCCACCACATCCATGTAGCCTTCCACTACAAGGATCCGACGCGGATCCTTGTGTGCCTGTTTCACTTCGTAGAGACCGAACAGCTCCCGCCCTTTATGGAAGATGGGGGTCTCCGGCGAGTTCAGATACTTGGGGGTGCCATCACCCAGCACCCGGCCACCGAAACCGATGACTCGGCCCCGCTTGTCGCGGATCGGGAACATGATGCGATCGCGGAAACGATCATAACTACCCGGGCCATTGTCACGGGTGATCAGCATGCCACCCGAGATGAGCAACTGCTCGTGATCCCGGCTGGCACCAAAGCGGCGGCGCACCTGATCCCAGTCACTGGGGGCATAGCCGATATTGAATCGTTTGACCACTTCACCGGTCAGACCGCGCCCTTTGAGGTACTCCACCGCATGGGGAGCATTCTTGAGATTGCTCTCGTAGAAGCGGGCAATCTGGTTCATCAGCTCGAACAGATCCTTGCTGACGGCGGGCTGGCTATTGGCCGAGCCGCCAATGCTCTGTTCGCGAGGCACCTGCATGCCTTGCATGCTGGCGAGCTCTTCGATGGCATCGGGAAATTCGAGACCGTCGTACTCCATGACAAAGCCGATGGCGTTGCCGTGGGCGCCACAACCGAAACAGTGGTAGAACTGCTTCTCCTGGCTGACGGTAAAAGAGGGGCTTTTTTCGTTATGAAAAGGGCAGCAAGCCTGGTAGTTCTTACCGGCTTTTTTCAGCCGCACTCGCGAGTCGATCAGCTCGACTATGTCTGTGCGTACGAGCAGATCGTCGATAAAGGATTGGGGGATCCTGCCTGCCATAACCGTCCTGTTTCATTGCGGAGAAAATAAAAAAGCCGCGCATTCCAAGGGAAGCACGGCTTCTTCGACCAAACAAGAGAGTTGCCTGTTACGCCAAGCGGGTTTTCACCTGAGCACTGACGGCGCCGACATCGGCACGCCCCTGAATTTTCGGCTTCAAGACAGCCATGACCTTGCCCATATCAGCCATGACGGCAGCACCACTTTCAGTGATGGCTTGCTCGATCAGAGCGGCAATTTCATCTGCAGTCAGCTGTTGCGGCAGGAATTCCTGCAACACAACGATCTCGGCGGACTCTTTGTCGGCGAGATCCTGGCGACCGGCAGCTTCAAATTGGCTGATGGAATCGCGGCGCTGTTTGACCATTTTGGTCACGACAGCGAGGATATCCTCATCATTCAGCTCGATACGGGTATCGACTTCACGTTGCTTGATTTCTGCCATCAACAGGCGGATCGCTCCCAGACGTGCCTTATCTTTGGCAAGCATGGCGAGTTTTTGTTGATCCTTGAGTTGATCCTTCAGAGACACGGCAATATCTCCCGATTAGTACAGGCGGATACGACGTGCGTTTTCGCGAGACAGCTTCTTGGCGTGACGCTTAACAGCAGACGCTTTGGCGCGCTTACGAATGGTAGTCGGCTTCTCGTAGAACTCACGGCTACGAACTTCGGACAGGATACCGGCTTTTTCGCAAGAACGCTTGAAACGACGCAGAGCAACGTCAAACGGCTCATTTTCACGGACTTTGATTACTGGCATGTGCCTTTCACCTCAGTGATAAATTGTTAGCTGACCTTCAATCGATCAGCATGTCTTAAAATGGTGCGAAATTATACTCTGGACAGGGAATGAAAGTAAACCCGCAGAGATCGCTCTGGTTTAAAAAACCCGCGAAGGTTACCATAGCCGTCTCATTTTAGCAGTGAAATTTTTTAGCAATGCGTGTATTGGGCATAGAGACATCCTGTGACGAAACCGGGATCGCGATCTTCGACGATCAAAAAGGGATCCTTTCCCATCAGTTATACAGCCAGGTCAAGCTGCATGCGGACTACGGTGGCGTCGTCCCCGAGCTCGCCAGCCGGGATCATGTTCGCAAGACGATCCCGTTGATCCAGGCCGCATTGCAAGAGGCGGGACTGGGCAAAGATGACATCGACGGCATCGCGTATACCGCGGGTCCGGGTCTGGTTGGCGCCATTCTGGTGGGGGCCACTATTGGCCGTTCGCTGGCGATGGCATGGAACAAGCCGGCCATCGCCGTCCATCATATGGAAGGCCACCTGCTGGCCCCCATGCTGGAGGAGAAGGCCCCCGAGTTCCCCTTCGTGGCGCTGCTGGTCTCCGGTGGTCACTCCATGCTGGTGCGGGTTGACGGTATCGGCAGCTATCAGCTGCTGGGGGAATCCATCGATGATGCCGCTGGCGAGGCGTTCGACAAGACCGCCAAGCTGATGGGGCTGGACTACCCGGGCGGCCCGCTGCTTTCCCGCCTGGCCGAGAAGGGCACCACCGGGCGTTTCCACTTCCCCCGTCCGATGACTGATCGACCGGGACTCGACATGAGCTTTTCCGGTCTCAAGACCTTTGCCGCCAACACCATCGCCGCCAACGGTGATGATGAGCAGACCCGTGCCGATATCGCCCGGGCGTTTGAAGATGCGGTGGTCGATACCCTGGCCATCAAGTGCCGCCGTGCCTTGAAAGAGACCGGTCTCACGCGTCTGGTGGTCGCCGGTGGCGTCAGTGCCAACCGTCATCTGCGTGCCCAGCTGGCCGAGCTGATGGAGAGCCTCAAGGGTGAGGTGTTCTATCCGCGCACCGAATATTGCACCGATAACGGCGCCATGATTGCATACGCCGGTATGCAGCGCCTGAAAGCGGGCGTGTTCGAGCCGCTGGCGGTCAAGGCCGTGCCGCGCTGGCCGCTGGATACCCTGGATCCGGTCTGATCCGCAGGATCCCGCCTTCTGGCGTGGTGGTGAGTATCAGGGTGGCCTACTGCCCCTGCAATCCGGCAGCGGCGGTTATAGCGCCGCCGGCACGCTGTTGCGCTGGCAGCTGTCGCCGTGGTTGAGCCATCCGGATAAGACGTCGGGTCTGTTGCTGGCAGACAGCAAAGCACACAGTAAAGAGATAAAAAAATCCCCGCCAGTTGGCGGGGATTTTTGTTTGGCTATCGGCAGGCGATGCGATTACAGCAGGATGCCGCCGAAGAAGAAGCCCAGCGCCACGGCGATGGCGATGGTGGCGGTGCCCGGCACGAAGAAGGGGTGGTTGAACACCGCTTTACCGATACGGGTGGAGCCGGTGTCGTCCATCTCTACCGCGGCCAGCAGGGTCGGGTAGGTCGGCAGTACGAACAGGGCGCTTACGGCTGCGAAGGAGGCAATCGCAGTCAGCGGGCTGACACCCAGTGCCAGTGCGGCAGGCATAAGGGCTTTGGTGGTGGCGCCTTGTGAATAGAGCAGCATGGCAGCGAAGAACAGCACTACGGCCAGCAGCCAGGAGTACTGGTTCAGCAGGTCGCCAGCGATCAGCTGGATGGTGTCCATGTTGCCTTTTACGAAGACGTTACCCAGCCAGGCGACACCCAGCACACAGATACAGGCGGACATACCGGATTTGAAGGTCGGCATGTTGGTGACTTGAGTGGCGTCCAGTTTGCACACCAGAGTCATGATGGTGGCTGCGGCCAGCATGATGCCCATGATGGCGCCGTCACGGGGGATCGGCGGGTTGGCGATCAGGCCCACTTTACCGGAGATGGCAGTGGCATAGGCCATGACAGCTACGATGGCTGCAATGAAGATCCAGACAGAAACCTTGGCGTAAGGCTTCAGCTCAAGCTTGGTAGTGCCACGCAGTTTGATCAGGCCCTTGGCTTTACGCTCCAGATAGACTTCGTCCTGATCCAGCGGTTTGCCCATCATGTTGGCAATGAAGGCGCCCAGGATACAGGCCAGGAAGGTAGAGGGGATGCAGATGGCCAGCAGGGTCAGGTAGTCAACACCGAACGGCTCGAGCATGCCGGAGAAGGCAACCACAGCGGCAGAGATCGGGGAGGCTGTGATGGCGATCTGGGAGGCAACAACCGCGATGGAGAGCGGACGGGATGGGCGGATCCCTTGCTCTTTGGCCACTTCAGCGATCACCGGCAGGGTGGAGAAGGCGGTATGACCGGTACCGGCCAGCATGGTCATCAGATAGGTGACGACCGGGGCGGCGAAGGTGATGTATTTGGGGTTCTTGCGCAGCGCTTTCTCTGCCAGAGAGACCAGGTAGTCCATCCCGCCAGCCAGTTGCATACAGGCGATGGCGCAGATGACGGACGCGATGATCATGATTACATCCCAAGGGATGTAGGTGACCAGTTGGTCGCTCGGGATGGGCATGCCCAGACCCCACGTCAGTACCAGTACCCCCAGACCACCGGCAAAGCCGATGCCGATGCTGCCTATCCGGGCCCCCAGATAGATAGCGGCGAGCACGACAAGTAACTCGATTCCAATCATAGCGATAACTCCATTTTTTAGTTTTTTGGTTTTTATTTGGCAAAAAGCCAATTCCCGATCGGGCTGGGGATAAAGACCAATCGGGAACTGACTTTATGGGCCGGGAAGATCCCGGCCCACACTCGCTTATACGGCAGCTTCGCGGGTGAAACGCTTGGCTTTGTATTGCGGGTTCATCAGGTTCTCGATGGAGAGAATTTCGTCCAGTTGCTCGGCGCTCAGCAGGCCGCGCTCCAGAACGACTTCGCGGACGTTCTTGCCGGTCTGGGCACAGATCTTACCGACGATGTCACCTTCGTGGTGGCCGATGAAGGGGTTCAGGTAGGTCACGATACCGATGGAGTTCAGCACGTGGTTCATGCAGATTTCCGGGTTGGCAGTGATACCTTCCACGCACTTCTCGCGCAGGGAAATACAGGCTTTTTCCATCAGGCTCAGGGATTCGAACATCGCCTGACCAATCACCGGCTCCATGACGTTCAGCTGCAGCTGACCGGCTTCGGCGGCGAAGGTGATGGTGATGTCGTTACCGAATACCTTGAAGCAGGACTGGTTGACCACTTCCGGGATAACCGGGTTGACCTTGGCTGGCATGATGGAGGAACCCGCCTGCATTTCCGGCAGGTTGATCTCTTTCAGTGCAGTACGCGGGCCGGAGGAGAGCAGACGCAGGTCATTACAGATTTTGGACATTTTCATGGCCAGACGCTTGATGGCGCCGTGCAGCATGACGTAGGCGCCACAGTCGGAGGTCGCTTCGATCAGATCTTCTGCCGGTACATAGGCACGACCGGTGATCTCGGCCAGACGCTTGATGGCCAGCTCGGAGTACTCGGGCGGAGTGTTCAGACCGGTACCGATAGCGGTAGCGCCCAGGTTCACTTCCAGCAGCAGCTCCTGGCAACGCTTGATGGACTTGATCTCTTCACGCAGGGTGACGGCGAACGCGTGGAACTCCTGACCCAGGGTCATCGGAACCGCATCTTGCAGCTGGGTACGGCCCATCTTCAGGATGTTTTTGAACTCTTCAGCCTTGGCATCGAATGCCGCGATCAGGTGCTCCAGCGCGTGCAGGGTCACATCGGTGCTGTTGACTACCGCTACGCGGAAACCGGTCGGGTAGGCATCGTTGGTGGACTGGCACTTGTTGACGTGGTCGTTTGGGTTGATGACGTCGTAACGGCCCTTCTCCAGACCCATGATTTCCAGGGCGATGTTGGCCAGTACTTCGTTGGTGTTCATGTTGACGGAGGTGCCGGCACCACCCTGGTAAACGTCGACCGGGAACTGGTCGAAGCATTTGCCGGTGTTCAGCATCAGGTCGCAGGCTTCCACGATCTTGTCAGCAATTTCAGGACGGATGGTACCCAGTTCGCCGTTTGCCAGCGCAGCCGCTTTCTTGGTCAGAACCATACCGCGGACGAATTCCGGAACGTCAGAAATCTTCTGAGAGCTGATCTTGAAGTTCTCGACAGCGCGCAGGGTGTGCACACCGTAGTAGAGATCATTGGAAACTTCTTTGGTGCCCAGCAGGTCTTCTTCAATGCGGACGTTCTTGATGTCGCTCATTGTAATGCCTCAGAAATCAGATAAATGGAAAAATCCTCACCGAGTGGTCGCGAGTTCCTTGCGCACAGCTCATCCTGAAGCACCACACATCGAGTGGGGCGGTAGGGAGAATGACCTCCCGAAAAACTAATCAATATACTACTCCAATTGAGGTATCGGTTATTAGAGGTGGATCACTAAATTTGAGACATTTTCAAATTACTTTGAGGAAAGTACACATATGTTATGACGCTTTTATCATGATGATTATTATAAATTTTTGTGAATTTTTGCCGGTTTTTTAGATGGTTGCTGACGCAGGTGTCATTTGAGAGGCTTGAAAAGGGCAGGGAAGACCCCACTTATTCAGAGTAAAAGTGGTGATGATGCGATGAACGCATCGCGCATGGGCCGCCCTGTGAAGGGCACCACTTTTTCTCAATTTACCGGTGCTGGAGTGGATATGGGCAAGTTGTTTCTGTTGTTGGTGGGTCTGGTGGTACTGGAGCTCACCGTGATGATCGAGGTCGGCTCAGTGATTGGGGCGCTGCCGACAGTCGGCTTGCTCATGCTGACCGCGGTATTGGGCTCCTCGCTGGTGCGCAGTGAAGGGATCAAGACCCTGTTCAGTGCCCAGCAAAAGATGCAGATGGGCGAGATGCCGGGCCGCGAGGTGATGGGTGGCATGATGCTGGCGTTGGCTGGTTTGCTGCTGATTATCCCGGGTTTCGTGACCGACATTTTCGGTGTGCTGTTGCTGCAACCCTGGCTGCGCAACAAACTGGCCGACAAGCTGATCGGCAGCAGCCAGTTCCGGATGCAGATGGGTGGTTTCCAGCAGGGAACACAATCGCCGTTTGGCAACGCGCCGTCAGATGATCATCTGGGTCACGCCAAGCAGGGCGGTACCACCATCGAAGGCGAATTTGAGCGCAAAGAGTGAGCGTAAAGAGTAATCGACGAGACGAAAACCCGAGGCGAGTGACTGATCAGGGTTTGCCCTGATGGCACAGCGCCTCGAAGCGGTGTCGGGCATACCACCACGCGAGGGTGCCCGCCGCCAGATTGGCCAGCAGTATCCCCAGATAGATCCCCTGTTCTCCCCCCAGCTTTGCCCCCAGCCAGGCTCCTGGCAACAGAAAACCAAACAGTCGTAATCCGTTGAACAAGAACGAGATACTGGATGCCCGCACGCCATTGAGTGCCGAGGCCAGCAGCATCACCATGCCCTGAAAGCCGTAACCGATCGGTACCAGATGCAGATAGAGAATGATGAGGCGAATGACCTGCGGATGATCGCTGAACAGATTGGCGATCAGCGGGGCGAGCAGCCAGGTCAGGCCATAAATGGCGAGCTGGAACAGTAACGCAAAACGCATGCAGCTTTGCAGCGCAGCCTTGGCGCGTGCCGGATTGCCAGCACCGCAGTTTTGCGAGATGAAAGGGGCCAGCACGGAGGCGAGGGCCATCATCACGATCAGCAGCAGCGCCTCGACCCGCGACGCGGCACCATAAGCGGCCACCACCTCGGTACCCAGGCCCGCAAAGATCGTCATCAGCACCGCGTTGGCCAAGGGGTTGAGCATATTGGTAAAAGAGGCGGGGACGGCGACATGGAGCAGCGATCGCCAGTGGTATAGCAACCGCGCTCGCGGCGAGAGACGCCAGAGCAGCAAGCCTTCCCGATGGCGCAGGATATAGAGGCTGACCAGCATCGCCATCAACCAGGAGATAGAGGTTGCGATGGCGGCCCCGCGGATCCCCCATTCTGGAAAGGGGCCTATGCCGAAGATCAACAGAGGATCCAGCACTCCGTTGACCAGCCCGGCCACTGCCATCACCAGACTGGGGGTTTTGGTATCGCCGGTCGCCCGGATGGCGGCATTGCCCACCATGGGCAGCACCAGCATGGGGACGGTGAGATACCAGATCAGCATGTAGTCATGGATGAGGGAGATCAGCTCGGCACTGGCGCCCAGCAGGGTAAACAGCGGTGTGATGGTGAGTGCGCCGCCCGTGGAGAGCAGGGCCACCATGATCACCGCCAGAAACAGACTGTCGGTGGTGAGGTGGGCCGCCTCATCGTGTTTGCCCTGTCCCAGGGTGTGACCGATCACCGCTGACAATCCGGCGCCCAATCCCATCGCCAGCGAGGTGACCACAAAGGTGACCGGAAAGGTAAAGCTGATGGCGGCCAGAGCCTGGGTGCCCAGCATGCCGATAAAAAAAGTGTCGACCAGATTGAAGGCCAGAATGGCGATGATGCCGAAGATCATGGGGCCCGTCATCTGGCGCAGTACGACCGGGATAGGGGCTGTCAGCATGGGGTTGGTGCGGGTCAAGGGCTCGTCTCTACAGCTGGCTTTGAAGGTTCTGGCATGAAAAACGGGCGGGGTGAACCGACCTTGCACCATGGTGCGGACATGGGTGAACCATCGAAGATATTCATAGTACGTGAAAAAATTTTTTTTGTATTTGCCCTTGAAGGGTTAGCAACTCTGCCCCACATCAGGGACATATCTAATTTGGCCTGGAACGGCCATTCCTCAAAGCAACAATGAGACTCATTTTGGGAGAGTTATCGATGAAAATTCGTCCACTGCACGACCGCGTCATCATCAAGCGCATCGAAGCTGAAGCCAAATCTGCCGGCGGTATCGTCTTGACTGGTACTGCGGCCAAGAAGTCCACCCGTGGTGAAGTGCTTGCCGTGGGGACTGGTCGCATCCTGGATAATGGCGAAGTCAAAGCGCTGGCCGTGAAGGTTGGTGACAAGGTTATCTTCAACGAAGGCTACGGTGTTAAGACCGAGAAGCTGGATGGTCAGGACGTCCTGATTCTTTCCGAAACCGACATCCTGGCGATTGTCGAAGAGTAATCCATCCTCCTTTTCCCCGAATTGATTTAAGGATTGAAGAAAAATGGCAGCTAAAGACGTTAAGTTTGGTAACGAAGCCCGCATCAAGATGCTGGAAGGCGTAAACATCCTGGCTGATGCCGTCAAGGTGACTCTGGGCCCGAAAGGCCGCAACGTGGTGCTGGACAAGTCCTTCGGCGCCCCGACCATCACTAAAGATGGTGTGTCTGTTGCGCGCGAAATCGAGCTGGAAGACAAGTTCCAGAACATGGGCGCCCAGATGGTCAAGGAAGTGGCTTCCAAGGCCAACGATGCCGCCGGTGACGGTACCACTACTGCAACTGTTCTGGCTCAGGCGATCGTCAACGAAGGTCTGAAAGCCGTTGCCGCCGGTATGAACCCGATGGATCTGAAGCGCGGTATCGACAAAGCCGTTGTGGCTGCGGTTGCCGAGCTGCAAGCGCTGTCCCAGCCGTGTGCTGACAGCAATGCCATCGCTCAGGTGGGCACCATCTCCGCCAACTCCGACGAGAAAGTGGGCAAGCTGATTGCTGAAGCCATGGACAAAGTGGGTCGCGATGGCGTCATCACTGTTGAAGATGGTCAGGGTCTGGAAGACGAGCTGGCGGTTGTCGAAGGTATGCAGTTCGACCGTGGCTATCTGTCCCCCTACTTCATCAACAAGCAAGAGACCGGTTCCGTTGAACTGGACGACCCGTTCATCCTGCTGGTTGACAAGAAAGTCTCCAACATCCGCGAAATGCTGCCGGTGCTGGAAGGCGTTGCCAAAGCTGGCAAGCCGCTGCTGATCGTTGCCGAAGATGTAGAAGGCGAAGCGCTGGCGACTCTGGTGGTCAACACCATGCGCGGTATCGTGAAAGTGGCTGCCGTCAAGGCTCCGGGCTTCGGTGACCGTCGCAAGGCCATGCTGCAGGATATCGCCGTACTGACTGGCGGTACCGTCATCTCTGAAGAAGTGGGCATGGAGCTGGAAAAAGCGACGCTGGAAGATCTGGGTCGTGCCAAGCGCATCGTTATCACCAAAGAGAACACTACCATCATCGATGGCGTGGGTGATGCCGCTGTGATCGAAGGCCGTGTTGCCCAGATCCGTCAGCAGATTGAAGATACTTCTTCCGATTACGACCGTGAGAAGCTGCAAGAGCGCGTAGCCAAGCTGGCGGGCGGTGTTGCGGTGATCAAGGTTGGTGCTGCCACCGAAGTCGAGATGAAAGAGAAGAAAGCACGCGTGGAAGATGCCCTGCATGCTACCCGCGCCGCTGTTGAAGAAGGTGTGGTTGCCGGTGGTGGTGTGGCGCTGGTGCGCGTAGCTGCCAAGCTGACGGGCCTGCGTGGTGACAACGAAGACCAGAACGTGGGTATCAAGGTTGCCCTGCGCGCCATGGAAGCCCCGCTGCGTCAGATCGTGATCAACGCCGGTGAAGAAGCTTCCGTCATTGCCAACGCAGTGAAGAACGGCGAAGGCAACTTCGGTTACAACGCTTACACCGAGCAGTATGGCGACATGCTGGCCATGGGTATCCTGGATCCGACCAAGGTAACCCGTTCTGCCCTGCAGTTTGCCTCTTCCATCGCCGGTCTGATGATCACCACCGAGTGCATGGTCACCGAACTGCCGAAGAAAGATACCCCTGCCATGCCTGACATGGGCGGCATGGGTGGCATGGGCATGATGTAATCATCATCCTTGCTCTGTTTGAGAAACGGCTCGCCCAAGGCGAGCCGTTTTTTTATATCTGACTAAACTGAGTCTGTTGAGACAGCAAATTTGGGGGCGATATGAAGATATTTGGTTGGCTGACGCTACTGTGCTCATTGGTGATCATGCCGGTTATGGCTGCTGAGGCACTGACCGGGCCGGTGATCCTGAAAGTGGGTGGCAACATCAGTTCGACAGATGAAGTTGATGGCAAGGTGTTGTTTGATCTGGCCAAACTGCAGGCACTGCCGCAACATGAGATAGTGACCGGCAACCCCTGGGTCGATAAACCTCACAAATACAGAGGCCCCAAACTGGCCGATGTATTGGCTGCGGTCGGGGCTGATGGCAAGACCATTACGCTGACGGCGCTGAACAGTTTCCAGATCCGTATTGAATGGGACAAGGTCGCTAAATATGACCCTATCCTTGCATGGGAAGACAATGGCGCTGTCATGCGGGTGCGTGACAAGGGGCCGGTCTGGTTTATGCTGCCTCTTGATCAATATCCGGAATTGAAGCGATCCGAATATACCGACATGATGATCTGGCAACTTGATTTGATAGACATTCAGCACTGATAAAAACAGCACGGGAGCATGGGGTGAAAGGAAAGACCAGGGCGTGGCCACTGCTCGTCATTCTGTATGTATCCATCCTGTCGTTTACCGGGAGCACGCTCTATTGCCTGATGCAGATCCAGAATGCGACCAGAGCGATGGAGAAATACACCTACGATGTCTCCTGGGCGCTGATGCAGTTGCAGTTGGAGCTCGGACGTTTCCTCAATGCGGTAGAGGTCTATCACTATGGCGGAATTGATCATGACACCTTGATGCTGCGCTATGACATCCTCTGGAGTAGAACGCCAATCCTGTTGAGCGGTCAGCTGCGCAAAAGCATGCAGGACAAGCAGAAAACCTTGCGTCTGGTGCAGCTGATTGAAACCAATATTCGCCAAATAGAACCCGATATCACCAAGTTGCAGAGCGGGGCGCCCGATTATCAGCAGATCATGATGCGCCTAGCCCCGCTGCAAGAGCCACTCTCCTACTCCCTCGCTTCTGTGATGCAGAAAAACATCAACGTCTATTCCGAGAACGATCGCCATTTTGGCCAGCTGCGCAATGCCTTGTTGCTGATGGTCTCTGGTCTGGTCATTTCGGTGCTGCTGCTCAGCATGCTGCTTATATATGAAGGGCGTCGTCATTTCAGGGCGGCCAGACGGGATCCGCTAACCGGGTTGTCCAATCGGGTTGCCTTGCTGGAGCGGATGGAGCTGTATGCCACTCAGGAAGTACCGTTCGGGCTGGTGCTGGTCGATATCAATGACTTCAGGGATATCAACAGCAAGTTCGGCTATGACACCGGTGATCATCTGCTCAGCGAGTTTGCCAAACGGATCAAGGTGCTCTGTGAGGAGGGCGAGTGGAGCGGGCGCTTGGGGGGCGATCAATTTGCCATTATTCAACGAGGCAGCAGTGATCTGCGTCAGGTCAGGGAGCTGGTTGCGCGGCTGCTGCACGCGTTGAAGCAGGATATCGTCTATGACGACTATCCCTTCCGGCTGGAAGTCGGGATCGGCATTGCGTTCTATCCGATGGACAGTGACAAGACCCAGGAGTTGTTAAGCCGTGCGGAACAGGCCCTGTTTCATAGTCGCAAGACCCACGTTCCCTATGTGATTTACGATAACTCCCTGCTCAACGAGACGGCTCGGCGCAAGCATCTGGCCTCGGACATGATCATGGCGCTGGAGCACAATGCCCTGGAGCTCTATTACCAACCCATCGTCAATCTCGAGAGTGGCCGCTGCGAAGCTGTCGAGGCATTGCTGCGCTGGCGGCATCCGGAGCTCGGTTTTATTCCGCCAAACGAAGTTATCATGGTGGCAGAGGAGTTCCAGCTTGCCGAACGGGTTGGCAGCTGGGTGCTGAACACCGCGTGCGAGCAGCTCTATCAGTGGCACCAGCTTGGTATGGTGGATCTGCAGATGTGCGTCAATATTTCACCAGGCATGTACCAGCGCAATTTGCTCAAACTGGTAGCCAAGGCATTGATGGAGCACCACCTGCCTGCCAGCAGTCTGGTTCTGGAGGTCACGGAAGATACCACCATGCGGGAAGTGAAGAACTCGCTGCAACTGATGCAGGATCTCAATCAGCAGGGTGTTCTGTTGGCTCTGGACGATTTTGGTACCGGTTATTCATCGTTGAGTTATCTGCAAAAACTGCCGGTCAGTAAGGTGAAGATCGACCGCTCCTTTATACAGGGCATTGACACCTCAATGGAGGCATCCGAGCTGGTCGCCAATATCTGCCGGATGGGGTCCATGCTGGGCAAGAGTCTGGTTTGTGAAGGAATTGAGACTCAGGCCCAGCTGGATGTGCTGCGATCTCTGACCGATATCCATCTTTATGGGCAGGGGTATCTGTTCAGCCGGCCAGAGCAGGCGGAGAAAATCTATCAAACCTTGCTGGAGATGGAGGAGCTTTGGCTGGCGCGTCAACAATCTGAAATGGTTTATATGAGTTGAAGGGTGGAGTACTTGGTTGTCATCTACCTCCGGAATGTGTGATTCGGTTCAAATGTCCCTCTCATTGTTTGTTGTTTGAACGGTTGTGCGGTTTTATCAAAAAAACATGCAATTTACCCTTGCCAGAAAGATTCAACTCCCTATAATGCGCCTCCATCGACAGGGCAAGCGGCAACGCAGAAAGCCAAGTCGATAACCTCGAAAAGCCTTTGAAAATAAGGCTTGACTCGAGAAGGCGGTTGAGTAGAATTCCACTCCCGCAGC